>CAJAOB010000256.1 GCA_903941205.1 uncultured Burkholderiales bacterium
CAATCAGTACGGCGTGATGGTGGTCAACCCGGCCCGGCATCCGCAGGTGAAAGTCGCTGAGGCGCAAAAATTCGCCGACTGGATCAGCTCGGCCGCCGGTCAGGCGGTGATTGCCAGCTACAAGATCAATGGTCAGCAGCTGTTTTTCCCGAACGCGGCGCGCTGATCCAGCCTTGCGCGTCGCTGCGAGAGCGCGGCGCCGCGCGCAAGGATCGCGGCGGCTCCTATAATTTCCTTCGTGAACAGCTCGTCATTTCCTCGCTCTTTGTGGGCCCGCTTTGCAGTCTGGCTGAGTTTTCTTGCCGTGCTGTCAGCGCTGGTTGCGCCGGCTTCCTTGCTGGCCAAAGAAATGCGTTCGGGCAAGCTGGGTGGGCTTTGCAGTGCTTCGCAAGGCATGGGCAGCCCGCAGCAGGGCGACGCAGACGAGACGCTTCACGCGGGTCATTGCGATCTGTGCGGCGCAAGCGCTCTGCTGCTGCCGCCTTCGCACGTTCCGGCCCGATGGACGGACCCGGCCCGGCAGCTTGTCCGGGTCACGGCGCTTGCGCACCTTGCGCGGCTCGACACCGGCCTGCCGTTTAGCCGCGGGCCCCCGGCACTTTGAACTGAACTGCTTCGGCCTGCGAGCCGAAGTCCGTCGCATGGATGTGGGTCAGCCCCCTCCCAGCGCGGCGCCGCGTTTTGTTCATGGCGGCCTTGCGGGGTCGCCGCCATTTTCCTGAGCGCGCTGCTTTGGCAGCGCCCAACACGAGCTCCATCATGAATCCGATTTTCAAGACCCTCGCGCCTGCTGCAGCCCGCCCTGCGCTGGCGGCTACCGCCCTGGCTTGGCTGGCCCTTGCCGCCAGCCCGGCCGCTGCCCACATCACGCTGGAATACCAGGTGGCCAACGCCGGCAGCTATTTCAAGGCCAACTTCAAGGTCGGCCATGGCTGCGGGTCTTCGCCGATCAGGCAGATCATCGTCAGCGTTCCGGCTGGCGTGCAGGGTGCCAAGCCCATGCCCAAGCCGGGTTGGCGCATCGACATCCAGCGCCAGAAACTGGCCAAGCCCTATGACGATCACGGCCGCCTGGTCACCGACGAGGTGTCGCAAATCAGCTGGACCGCGAAGACCCCGGACGATGTCTTGCCCAATGCGCATTACGACGAGTTCGCCCTGCAAGCCCGGTTGCCTGCAAAGGCCGGGCTGATGTACTGGCCGGTCAGTCAGGTCTGCGAAGAAGGCCGCATGGACTGGAACGAGACGCCGCAGCCGGGCCAGAAGAAGTCTGACCTGAAGGCGCCCGCCGCCTTGCTGGAACTTCTGCCGGTTTCTGGCGCAGCGCACCAGCATTGAGCGCGGTCCGCGGCACATTCTTTTTTCACTTGTTTTAATTTTTTTACTTTTTTTAAAAGGCTCCCCATGTTGATCAATTCCCTTATCAGCGGCGCTCGCGCCTTGCTGCTTCCCGCGCTTTTATTCACCGTCGGTCTGGCATCGGCTCAAACCGAACCCGTCAAGGTCGAGGCCGCCTGGGTTCGCGCCACCGTACCAGGCCAGCAGGGCACAGGCGCCTTCATGAACCTCACGGCGCCAGATGGCGGGCGCCTGGTCGGCGTGTCGTCACCCGTGGCGGGCGTTGCCGAACTGCATGAAATGAAAATGGAAGGCGAGGTCATGCGGATGCGCGCCATTTCGGCGCTCGACTTGCCCGCCGGCAAGACCGTGCAGCTCAAGCCGGGCAGCTACCACCTGATGCTGATGGACTTGAAGCGACCCCTTGCCAAGGACAGCACGGTGCCTGTGACCTTGCGCTTTCAAAATGCCAAGGGCGTTGAAAGCAAGCTCGAATTGATCCTGCCGGTCGCCACGGCTTCGCCTGCGGCCGCTGCATCAGCCAAGACGCCTGCGGCACCGGCAAAAATGGACCACAAGCACTGAGTCGCTTGCGAAGCTGGTCTGCGAGTGTCGATCTGGCGCGCCGGCGTGCAGCTCAGCGCTGGCTGCCAAGCCGCCGGTAGACCGTGGCCCGGCTGATGCCCAGGGCTTTGGCGGCCTGCATGACGTTGCCGCGGGCGTCGCTCACGGCCTTGCGGATCAGCGCGGTTTCCACTTCTTTCAGAGAGCGCTCTGGCACCGACGGGCTGCTGGCTTTGTGCCGCCAGGCGCCGCGTCCTTGCGGCAGCGCCAGGGCTTGCAGGCGCAGGCCTGACCACAGCGGCACATCCAGCACTTGCAGCGCGCTGCCACGGCTGGCACCGGCCTTTTGCGCGGCCTCGAAAAGCCGCTCATGGGGCAGCGCAAAAAGCTCGCTTGCATGCGAGAGCGTGGTGCTCGACAAGGCCGCGACCATCTGGCGCGCGGCCGGGTTGGCGCCCGTGACCCAGCCGTCTGCATCCAGGCAAATCAGGCCGTCGCTGTCGTCGCCGAGGTGCGCGCCAGGCCAGTTGATGCGCACCAGCAGGGCGTGGGGACGGCCTTGCATCAGCGCGTTTTCAATGCTGCGGGCGGACTGCACCACCAGGTGCCGCAACTCGGGCCGCTCCAGCACGTCCACGCCGGTCAGGTCGAGCATGCCGGCGCATTGGCCGTTGGGGCCGAACAACGGCGCGCCCGCGCAGCTGTAGGCCGAGGTGGCGTCAAAAAAATGCTCGCCTCGGTGCAGCCACACCGGGCGCAGTTCGGCGAGCGCCGCCCCAATCGCTGTGGTGCCCACGCTGGCTTCGGACAGGTCCACGCCGATGCGACTGATGAGGTCGGCACGCCGGTCGCGTCGGTCAATCGGTCCGTTCACATCCACCACGACGCCTTGCGCGTTGGTCAATATGGCGAAGTAGC
>CAJAOB010000257.1 GCA_903941205.1 uncultured Burkholderiales bacterium
AGGGCAATGGCTTTGTCGTAGCTCGCCAAGGCTTCGGCCAGACGCTGGAGGTCCTTCAGCACTGCGCCGCGGTTATTGAACGCTTCGGCGCGATCGAGTTTGTACTCGATCGCCTTGTCGTAGCTGGCCAAGGCTTCATCGAGACGCTGTAGGTCTTTGAGCGCATTGCCGCGGTTGTAGAAGGCATCTGCGTAATCGGGCTTGAGGGTGAGTGCCTTGTCGAAGCTGGCTAAAGCGTCATCAGCGCGCTGGAGGTCTTTCAGCACAACCCCGCGGTTGTTGAATGCATCGGCGCTGTCGGGCTTCAGGGCAATCGTCTTGTCGTAGCTCGCCAGGGCTTCGTCCAGGCGTTGCAACTCGCTCAGCACCATCGCGCGGTTGTAGAACGCTTCGGCGTAATCGGGCTTCAGGGCAATGGCTTTGTTGTAGCTCGCCAGGGCTTCGTCCAGACGTTTGAGTTCTTTAAGCGCATTACCCCGGTTGGAGTAAGCCGCTGCAACGTTCGGATTCACGGCAATCGCCTTGGCGATCAATGTCTCTGCCAAGGCCATATTCCCGATTTGCTTGCAGAGGACGCCGAGCAGATGCAGTGCATCAAAGTGTTCGGGCTGCTTTGCCAACACTTGTTCGTAAACTGTTTTGGCCTGCGGTAGTTGCCCCTTCTGGTGCGCGCTCAGACCCTGCTGAAACAGCTTGGCGATCTTCAGATCTTGTGCTGATATTTTCTTCAGGGGCGGCTTTCGGCCCGGAATTTGAGGGGGTCGTCCCATGTGCTTCCATTCGTTCAGCTTGTGCTTGTCATGTCGTTGTTGAACCGCTTCCAGCCTCGCTTCGGAGCTCGTTTCTGCAAACCGAGCGCGGTGTGATGCGACTCCTGGCGCGGTCCCGGGTCGGGAATTTAGCGAAGTGTTGAGCCGACTTTCAAACCGGCTCAGTATCGTAGTGTTGCAAACGCCAAAGCCCGCGACCTGCAAGCGCAAAAGGCGGGCCGCCGACTTGAAACCAGGCGCGTGGTCCGCGGCGGGTGGTGTGAGTTGTTGCGTCGGCCCGCGGTCAGTGCGGCTGACCCGAGGGATACCAGTGCGATCCGCTTGGGATGGCTGTCGCCTAGCCTGTCAGCCCGGCAATCACTGCTGGCGCCTGGAGCCCCGGCCTCCTGAGCTTGCCGCGGGGCTTGAGGTGCGGCGGCGCTTTTCGGGTGACCCTCTTTGCCCCCTGGCGCATGGCCCAAGGGGGTCTCTCGCTGCGGGGGATAATTCCTGTTGCCTTTTTGTGGCTTGGGCCTGTTGCTTTTTGCAGCCCACAACCTTGAGGTGCAACATCTCGGCGCATCTTTACCTGCGCCGATGCACGTTGTCACCCATTCCTTCCGGAGCTTTTTCATGACCACCGTACGCCGTACCTTCCTCAAAAACACCGCAGCCCTTGCCGCTGTCGCAGCCTTGCCGCGCATGGCACTGGCCCAGACACCGGCCCGCCGCGAGTTCGCGCCGCAGAGCAGTGGCTGGCGCACGTTCGAGGTGACCACTCGCGTTGACGTCGTCAAGCCCGCCGGCGCGACGCTGCTCTGGCTGCCTGTGCCTTCGGTCAACAGTGACTATCAGCAGTCGCTTGAAAGCAGTTTCTTCAGCAACGGTGCTGCCCGCCTGACGCAGGACGGCTCGCAAGGCGCCAAGATGCTGATGGTCGAGTTTGACGCGAGCCAAGCCAAGCCCTTTGTCGAGTTGACCAGCCGCGTGCAGACGCAAAACCGCATCACCGACTGGTCTAAAAAAACCGCTAAGGCCGAGTCGGCCGACACGCTGCGCTTTTACACCCGCGCTACTGAGCTGATCCCGACCGACGGCATCGTGCGCCAGACTGCGCTGGCCGCGACCAAGGGTGCCAGGACCGATGTGCAAAAAGCCCAAATGCTTTACGACTGGACCGTAGCCAACACCTTCCGTGAGCCCAAAGTGCGCGGCTGTGGCGAGGGCGACATCAAGACCATGCTGGAAACCGGCAACCTGGGCGGCAAGTGCGCTGACCTGAACGCGCTGTTTGTCGGCCTGTGCCGGGCAGTCGGCGTGCCCGCACGCGACGTTTACGGCATTCGCCTGGTGCCTTCGGCTTTTGGCTACAAGGAACTGTCGGGCAACCCGGCCAGCCTCAAAGGCGCGCAGCATTGCCGCGCGGAGGTTTACCTGACCGGCTTTGGCTGGGTGGCGATGGACCCGGCCGATGTGGCCAAGGTCATGCGCCTGGAAACCGCCGAATGGATCAAAAGCACCAGCAACCCGGTCGTGGCCCCGGTCAACAAGGCCTTGTTTGGCGGCTGGGAAGGCAACTGGATGGCCTACAACACCGCCCACGATGTGGCGCTGCCGAAGTCCCAGGGCGAAAAGCTCGGATTCTTCATGTACCCCACCGCTGAGAACGCAGACGGCCGCTTTGATTCGTACGCACCCGACGATTTCAAATACCAGATCACAGCCAAAGAAATCAAGGCCTGACACGGGGATGGATTCCTGCCTGCGCAGGAATGACGAGCGGAAGATGGACCCCTGCCCCCCGATGAGGTCGAGGGCAGGCTTCGCAGGAATGAGGCAGAGGTGTTGAGGCCGTCATCCTCGCGAATGCGGGGATCCATGCCCTCGTGTGGTCCGCGCGAACGTGAAAAGCCATGGGGGCCGGGGATGGACCCCTGCCCCCCGATGAGGTCGAGGGCAGGCTTCGCAGGAATGAGGCAGAGGTGTTG
>CAJAOB010000258.1 GCA_903941205.1 uncultured Burkholderiales bacterium
CTGGGACGTCGAAGTGAGCAACCAGCACGACGAACTGGTGGCGTCTTATGACATCTTGACGCTGGTGCAAAAACGCGGCGACAGCAGCCCCGCCCAAGGCTGAGCCGGGCGCGGCCTCAGGCCCCGCCGTTCTTCACATTGCTGCCATGAATCACCCCGCCGCCCAGGCAGACCTCGCCCTGGTACAGCACGGCGGATTGGCCTGGCGTGACGGCCCATTGGGCTTGCTCGAAATGCAGCTCGCAATGCGCAGCGCTGACGGCGGCCAGCGCGCAGGCGGCGTCGGCCTGGCGGTAGCGGGTCTTGGCGCCCAGCGTGGGGGTGGCGCCCATTAGCGTGACGGCCGGTGGGATGCCGGCGACCCAGCTGCAGTCTTGTGCGCTGAGCTCGGTGGACAGCAGCCAGGGGTGGTCGTGGCCTTGCACCACCCACAAGGTGTTGGTGGCCAGGTCTTTGCGCGCAACAAACCAGGGTTCGTGCTCGCCCGCGCCGCGCTGGCCTTGAGCCTGGATCGCCTTGAGTTCGGCGCCCCTGGCCTTGACGCCTCCAATGCCCAGGCCTTGGCGCTGACCGAGCGTGTAAAAGCTCAGGCCCACATGCTCGCCGAGCACGCGACCCTTGTCGTTCTTGATCAGGCCCGGGGCCTTGGCGATGTAGCGGTTGAGGAACTCGCGAAACGGCCGCTCGCCGATGAAGCAGATGCCGGTCGAGTCTTTCTTTTTGGCGTTGGGCAGGCCGATCTCGTCGGCGATGCGGCGCACTTCGGTCTTGTGCAGCTCGCCCACCGGGAACAGCGTTTTGGACAGCTGAGCCTGGTTCAGCCGGTGCAAAAAGTAGCTCTGGTCCTTGGCCGGGTCCAGGCCCTTGAGCAGTTCGTGCAAGCCGGTGGCGGCGTTCAGGCGCACGCGGGCGTAGTGGCCGGTGGCGATTTTTTCGGCGCCCAGGCGCATGGCGTGGTCAAGAAAAGCCTTGAACTTGATCTCGGCGTTGCAAAGGATGTCGGGATTGGGCGTGCGGCCGGCCTGGTATTCGCGCAAGAATTCGGCAAACACGCGGTCTTTGTAGTCGGCGGCGAAGTTGACGTGCTCGATCTCGATGCCAATGACGTCGGCAACCGCCGCAGCGTCGACGAAGTCGATGTTCGACGAGCAGAACTCGCTGTCGTCGTCATCTTCCCAGTTCTTCATGAAGATGCCGATCACCTCGTGACCCTGCTGCTTCAAGAGATAGGCCGTGACCGCGGAGTCGACGCCGCCGCTCAGCCCGACCACGATGCGCTGCTTTTGCGCTTGCTGGATTGCCGTTTGCATAAGCGGCCGATTATCCCCGGCGCTCGCTGGTGGCGCCCCTTCTCCAGTGCCGGCAACTGCGTCAGGCCTGGCCGCAGGCTGAGGCCCACAAGCCACCCTAGGGTTATCGATAAACAAAAATGCGTTATCGATACATCACAATCGCCTGAATTATGAAACAAAGTGACGTCAAGCTCGGGCGAAAAAGCAGCGAGGTCTATGCGGGGCTGAAAAAGCAGATCGTGCTGGCGCAACTGGCGCCCGGCCAGCAGCTGATCGAGCTGGAAGTCGCCAAGGCCATGAACTGCAGCCAGAGCACGGTGCGCGAAGCCCTGATGCGCCTGCAGGAAGACGGGCTGATCGTGCGCCAGGGTTACCGCGGCACGCTGGTGTCGTCGGTTTCTGCCGCCGAGGGCCAGCAGTCGCTGGACATCCGGGCGCGGGTGGAGTCGCAGGCCGCGCATCTCTCGATTGGCAACTTTGACGCCGGTCGCATTGAAAACCTGAGCGGCCTGGTGCGGCGCATGGAGCTGGCCGCCGAGCAAGGCGACGAATACGCCTTG
This sequence comes from uncultured Burkholderiales bacterium, assembly GCA_903941205.1. Taxonomy (GTDB): domain Bacteria; phylum Pseudomonadota; class Gammaproteobacteria; order Burkholderiales; family Burkholderiaceae_C; genus Polaromonas. The sequence continues at coordinate 1,853 of CAJAOB010000258.1, forward strand.
TTTGAGCTCGACCAGGAGTTTCACCGGGCGGTGTATGTGGCGGCCAATCTGCCGGCCTTGCTGCCGATTTTGGAGCGTTGCTCGCTGTGCAGCCACCGCTTCAAGATTGCGCAGTCTGCCACCCGGCGCACCTTGCAAGAGACCGCGCTGCGCCACTGGCGTATCGTTGACGCGATCAAGTCCGGTGACGCTGATGAGCTTGAGCGCGTGATGTTTCACCACGTGGCCAGCGTCATCGGCGAGGTCGAGGACGCGGACGCAAGCGCTTCGGCCGAGCTGCGCATGTCGCCGGCCATGGCCGCCATCTTCGAGCGCACGCAGCGTGAAGACGCGCATTTGCCCAACCCGATGCTGATTTCCTGGCAAGAGGCGCAGGACAACTTCCACCAAACCGCCAGGCGCTGGAACCAGATCGACGAAAGCCGCGTGCAGACCACTTATTTCACCGTGCCAGGCCCGACCGGCCCGCTGGCGGCGGTGCGATTGAATTTACGCCAGGGCGCCAGGGCCGGCACGCTGCTTTACCTGCATGGCGGCGGCTGGGTCTTTGGCAGCGTGCAAACCCATCTTGGCGCCATGGCCCGGCTGGCGCAGGTGACCGGCATGAGCGTGGTCGGCATTGACTACGGGTTGGCGCCGCAAGCGCCTTTTCCGGCGGGGCTGAATGACGCCGCAGGCGCCTGGCGCTGGTTGCGGGCGCAAGCCGGCGAGCTTGAGCTGACGGGGCCCTGGCTGGTCTCTGGCGATTCGGCGGGCGCCAACCTCGCTTTGTCGATGATGCTTGACCTGAGCCAGCTCGGCGAGCCTTTGCCCGATGCGGCGCTGCTGTTTTATGGCGTGTATTCGGCCAACCACCAGAGCGCCTCGCACAAGCTGTGCGGCGGCGGGCAGTTTGGTTTGTCGTCGGCCAAGATGGCCTGGTACCGCCAGCAATACCTGTGCGGCTCGCGTCAGAACCCGGACGATCCGCGCGTTTCGCCCGCACTGGGCAACTTGCAAGGCTTGCCGCCGATTTACATGAACGCCGCCGGGCTGGACTGCCTGCGTGATGACAGCGTGTTGCTGTCGCAGCGACTCGGGCAGGCTGGCGTGGCCCACGAGTTCAAGGTGGTTGCCGGCGTGACGCACGGCTTCATGCAGATGAGCAGCGAGCTGCCCGAAGCGCTCGCCGCCTTCGAGGATGCCGCGCGCTTTGTCGCCCGGGTCCTGCCGCCGTCCTGATTTTTTTAGCCCCTGTTCCCCCCTGTTCCCTCGTCCTCTCAACCAACCCCAAGGAGACAATATGTCCATCGAGATTCGTCATTGGCTTGGCGCTGCGCTCAGCGCGGTCGCATTGGCCTCTACGCCGGCAGCAGCGCAGCAAAACGTCAACTTCTGGTACCACGTTGACAACGCCGAAAACACCAAGCTCATGGACGAGTTGGTCAAGACTTTCGAGACGAAAAATCCCGGCATCAAGATCAAGGCCGAGAACGTGCCCTGGAACAGCTACTTTGAAAAGCTGTTCATCTCGATCGCTGGCGGAAAGGCGCCCGATGTGGCCGTGACGCGACTGGCCTTGCAGCCGCAGCTCATTGAAATGGGCGCGATCGAGCCGATCACCAAGCAGCTCGCCAGCTGGCCCGGCAGGGCCGACCTGGCCAACAACCTGCTGGACATCAACAAAGCCTCGGACGGCGAGTACTACTACATGCCCTTGCAGTACGTGGCGATTTACCTTTACTACCGCGCCGACCTGTTCGCCAAGTACAACATCAAGCCGCCAACGACTTGCGAAGACTTCCTTGACGCCGCCAAGAAGCTGACCTTGCCGGCCAGCGCCAACGGCGGCACCGAACTTTACGGCTTCGGCATGCGCGGTGGCCGGGGTGGCCATGACAACTGGGGGCCCTTCGTGCTGTCGCAAACCAGCGTGGCGCCCGGCGCCATGAATTCGGCCAAGGCAGTGGCCGCCAACACCTGGTACGTGGACCTGCTGCGCAAGCACAAGGTCGCGCCACCGTCGGCGCCCAACGACGGCTTCAATGAAATCATCAGCGCCTTCAAGGCCGGCCGCACCGCCATGATCTTTCACCACATCGGCTCGGCCCAAAGCATGCAGGACGCGCTCGGCGACAAGGTGGCTGCCGTGCCGGTGCCGTCTTGCGGCGGCGGCCGCTGGACTTACTTCGGCGACGAATCCACCACCATGTTCAAGACCTCCAAGGTCAAGGAAGCGTCCTGGAAGTGGATGAGCTTTTTGAGCGAGAGCGAGAACAACCTCAAGTTCAATCAGGCCACCGGCCAGCTCACGGTCACCAAGAGCGGCGCCCTGAAAGTGCCGCAGCCCGCGCGCTTCGTCAAGGCCACCATGGACTCGCTGCCCTTTGCCAAACCGCTGCCCCTGGTGCCGCAGACGGCGGACTTCGTGTCCTCGGTCTGGCCCACCAACATGCAGCGCGCGCTCAACGGCGAGATCACGCCGGCGGCCATGATGGGCACGCTCGACAAACACTTCAACACCAAGTGATGATGCGGACGCAGCGGCAGGAAACCAGGTGCGCCAGGTGAGCAAATTGAGCCAGAAAGCGCGCACCAGCATCCTGCCCTACGTCCTGCTCTCGCCAGCGGTGCTGGCCACGGTGATCATCGTCTTCTACCCGATGGTGCAGGCGCTGATCACCAGCCTTTACAACAACATCCTGTGGAAGCCGCGGGCAGTCCGCTTCATCGGGCTGGACAACTACATCGCCATCTGGAACGACCCGGTGTTCTGGTCCTCGCTGGGGCGCACGGCGGTCTGGATCGGCCTGACCGTGCCGCTGCAACTGGCGCTCGGGCTGGTCACGGCCTTGCTGCTGAACCAGACCTTTCGCTGGCGCGCGCTGGCACGCGGCCTGATTTTGATTCCGTGGGCGCTGCCCAGCGTGGTGATTGGGCTGATGTGGTCCTGGATCTACAACCCGCAAGTGGGCTTGCTCAACGACCTGATGCTGCGGCTGGGTCTGCTGCAAAGCGCAGTGCCCTGGCTGGCCAACCCGGACACCTCGCTTTACGCGATCATCGTGGCGCTGGTGTGGCAAGGCTTTCCATTTTTCGCCATCATGATTCTGGCCGGCTTGCAGACCATTCCGCACAGCCTGTATGAAGCCGCCGACATTGACGGCGCGAGCGACTTTCAGCAGTTCTGGCACATCACGCTGCCGGCGCTCAAGTCGGTGCTGGTGACAGCTGTCATGCTGCGCATCATCTGGGTGGCCAATTCGGTGGACGTGATCTATGTGATGACGGGCGGCGGGCCCGGCTACGCCACCCACACGCTGCCCTTGTACGCGCTCAAGCGCACCTACGCGAGCATGGATTTTGGCTACGGCTCGGCGCTGGCCGTGAGTTTCTCGGTGCTCTTGCTCGGCGCCATTTACATCTACTTGCGGCGCGTCGGCAAAGGCATCGAATGAGCGTCGAAAAAAACCGGCCCGTGCGCCGGCTGTTCACCCTGCACCTGCCGATGCTGCTCATCGTGCTGTTTGCGCTGGGCCCCTATTTGTGGATGCTGCTGACCTCGCTCAAGCAGGAGTCGACGCTGTTTTCACCTGAGCGGCAACTGCTGCCGGCGGTGGTGACGCTGGAGAACTACCTGCGGCTGTTCCAGAAAACCACCTTTCTCAGCAACCTGGGCCACAGCGTGCTGGTCTCCAGTGGCACCATGGTGCTGGGCCTGTCGGTCAGTATCACGGCCGCTTACGCTTTCTCGCGCTTTCGCTTTGCGGGCCGGCGCACGCTGATGCTGCAGTTCCTGCTGGTCAACATGTTTCCCATCGTGCTGCTGATCATTCCGCTGTTCATCATCATGAAGAACCTGGGCCTGCTCGACACGCACATGGGCCTGATCCTGGCGCACTCGACCTTCTCGATTCCGTTTGCCACCTGGATGATGATCAGCTACTTTGACGCCATCCCGCGCAGCCTGGACGAAGCCGCGCTGGTCGACGGCTGCACGCCGCTGGGCGCCATGTTCAAGGTGGTGATTCCGCTGACTGTGCCGGGCATCATCGCCACCGGCATCTACATCTTCATCACCTCCTGGAACGAGTACCTCTACGCCTCGATCCTGGCCGGCCAGAATGTGCGCACCCTGACCGTCGCCATCCAGACGCTGGTGGGCGAGTATGAAATTGCCTGGGGCCTGCTGACGGCCGGCGGCGTGATGGGCGCGCTGCCCGTGACGCTGCTGTTCATGCTGATCCAGAAACGCCTGGTCGCTGGCATGACCCAGGGCGCGGTCAAGGGCTGATTTGCCATTCAACAAGGAACACTGACCCATGAATCCCATCGGCATCATTTCGATGCAATACAACCGGCCCTTCACGTCGGCAGACTTCGGGCAGTTCGCGCGCTGGAAAGCCGCCGGCTACGACTTCGCTGAACTGCTGGTGCCCGAACCTGGCGAACTCGACCTTGCCGTCACGCGCCGGGCCCTGAGTGACGCCGGCCTGGGCGTGGTGCTGGCGGCCCGCGTCAACATGGACCGTAACCTGACCAGCGACGAGGCCCCCAAGCGCCAGGCTGGCCGCGACTACCTGCGCTACTGCGTGCAAACGGCGCAGGCGCTGGGCGCCAAAACCGTGGGCGGCCCGCTGTATGGCAACCCGCTGGTGTTTGCCGCGCGCGCACCGCACCCGGTTTCCGAGTCGCTGCGCCAGGCGCGCCTGGACTGGTGCGTCGAGGGCCTGAAGGAAGGCGGCGAGGCGGCGGCGCCATGCGGCGTTCAACTCGGCGTGGAGCCGCTCAACCGCTTTGAAACCGACATCCTCAACACCACCCGCCAGGGCGTGGCGCTGATGAAAATGGTGGCGCACCGCAACGTGGGCCTGGTGCTCGACACCTTTCACATGAACATGGAAGACGACGACATCGCCGGCGCGCTGCGGGACGCCGCCGACTGGATGATCCACTTCCAGGCCAACGAGAACCACCGCGGCTACCTCGGCACCGGCCATATCGACTGGAACCCCATCGTTCGCATGCTCGGCGACATCGGCTACACCGGCACCATTTCGCTGGAGCCGTTTCGCCGGCGTGACGAACGCATCGGCATTCCCTTTGCCCAATGGAAAGCGCCCGTGAAAGACGAATCGGAAGAGCTCACCGCCGCTTGCGGCTTCATCAAAAACCTGATCACCCTGAACGGAGGTCGCCGATGACCTACCGCATGGCCTGGGTCGGCTGCGGCCGGCACGCCGAGCAGATGCTGCTGCCGCAGCTGGCCCGGCACGATGTTGAACTGGTCGCCGTGTGCGACCTCAATGCAGAGGCCGCCCAACGCATCGGCCAGCGCTATGGCGTGGCCCATGTCGGCACCGATTTGCAGGCGCTGCTGGCGCAGCCGGGCATCGACGTGGTCGGCATGGCGGTCGGCCCCACGCAACACCGCGACATCTCGATTGCCGCGCTCGAGCGCGGCTGCCATGTCTTCATGGAAAAACCGACTGGCGCCAACGTGGCCGATGCACTGGCCATCGAAGCCGCCGCCAGCCGCGCCAACAAGACCGTGGGCGTGGGATTCATGAAGCGCTTTGCCACAGCCAACCGCATGGCCCACAACGTGGTGCGCAGCGCTGAGTTCGGAAACGTAGCCGGCTTTTACGGCGAGTACATGACGGCGCCCACCTACTTCAGCGGCAACGTCGACTACACCGGGTTTTATTTGCACCACTGCGTGCACTATATGGACCTGGTGCGCTACTTCGTGGCCCCGGTGCTGCATCTCACGGTGTTTCGCAATGAGATTGCCGCGGGCAAGCAGCTGCTGCATGTGCACTTTGGCTTTGCCAACGGCGCCATTGGCACCGTGGTGATGGGCACCATCCAGTCGCGCGGCACGCCCATGGAACGCTTGCAGATCATGGGCGACCATCGCCGGGTCGAAGTCAATGGCGTGATCGAAGTTAACTACTTTCGCGACCCGCCCTTCAAGGCCGACGACCTCGAGGCCAGCCTGAGCGATCAGGTCGACACGCTGTCCTGGAAGCCGAACTTCACCGCCGCAGCCAACGAAGACTTCAAGGGCTACAACGCCTTGTTCAAGGCCTTCTTCGAGAACCTCGGCGGCGCGGCCAATGACTTGCCGACGATTGCCGACGGCGTGGAAGCGATGCGCGTCATGGCAGCCATGCTCGAAGGCATCGCCAGCCCCGGCACCTGCATCGCCGTCAAGCGCTAGGAGCGGACATGGCTGAAGTCACCCTGCGGCAAGTGCGCAAAAGCTATGGTGCGCTAGAGATCATCCACGGCATCGACCTGCATATTCAAAGTGGCGAGTTTGTCGTCTTCGTCGGGCCTTCGGGCTGCGGCAAAAGCACCTTGCTGCGCATGGTCGCCGGGCTCGAGGCCATCAGCGACGGCGACATGTTCATTGGCCCGACGCGCGTGAACGATTTGCCGCCGCGCGAGCGCGACATCGCCATGGTGTTCCAGGACTACGCCCTGTACCCGCACAAGAGCGTGCGCGAGAACATGGGCTTTGGCCTGCGCCTGCGCAAGTTTGCGGCGGCCGAAGTCGAACGCCGCGTCAACGACGCCGCCCAGACCCTGCAAATCACCGAGCTGCTGGACCGCCTGCCCAAGGCCTTGTCGGGCGGGCAGCGTCAGCGCGTGGCCATGGGCCGGGCCATCGTGCGCCAGCCCCAGGTTTTTTTATTTGACGAGCCGCTGTCCAATCTGGACGCGCTGCTGCGCAACCAGGTGCGCGCCGAAATCAAGAAGCTGCACCGCCGCGTGCAAGAAACCATCATTTACGTCACCCATGACCAGGTCGAGGCCATGACCCTGGCCGACCGCATCGTGGTGCTGGAGGCCGGGCGCATCATGCAGGTCGGAACGCCTGACGAGATTTACGGCCAACCACAACACCGCTTTGTCGCCGGCTTCATCGGCTCGCCGCCCATGAACTTTTTGCCCGCCAGGCTGACGCAGCAAGGCGCGGACGTGATGCTGCGCATTGCCAACGCCGCCCCCGTGGCGCTGCCGCCGGCGCTGGCGCAGCGCTGGCAGCAGCATACCGGGCGCGAGCTCGAGTTCGGAATCCGGCCGGAGGACTTGAGCCTGGCGCGCCAGCACGCCGACTGGCCGGTGATCGAGGCAGAGGTTGAACTGGTCGAGCTGCTGGGTGCTGAAAATCTGGTCACCTTCAAACTCGGCAAGCACGAGATCAAAGCCCGCCTGGCACCCACGGCCCGGCCCGCGCCAGGCTCGATGCTGCCGGTTGCCATGGATCCGAAGCGCTTTCACCTCTTTGATCTGGCCTCGGGCGCGGCACTCTGAGGCTGGGTCGGCCCGGATGTGGCCAAGCAAAGCGCGGGTGCTAGACTGCCGGCGCGCTGCGCGACGCGGCCAACTGGCCGACCGTCCCGCACCCGAAAGAAACCCATGAAACCAGTCCGCCCTTCAGGCAGCAGCCAGCTCGGCTTTGGCTTTGACGAAGCGGCCCCGGCGGACAAGCCCTTGCGCAAGCAGGCCGCCGCCAAACGCCCGACAGCGGCCGCGCGCGGCACCGCAGCGCCGGCGCCCCAGGCACTGCACCTGGCTTTTGGCGCTGCAGCTGAGGCTCAAGCGCTCGCCGACGCGCCGGTTCCAGTCGGCGCGTCGGCCGCCAGACCCGTTGCGTCAATCGTTGTGCCAACCATTGCGCCACCCGGTGCCCCAACCGTCAGCAACAACGCAGACAGCGCCGAAGCCATGGCCCTGCAACTCGAAGCGCATGCCGACTACCGGGTATTGCGCCGCCTGCTACCCCGGCTGGAATTTGCCGCGGCCAGCGGCCCGGTAGCCACGCTCTTGGTGCTGGACACCGAAACCACCGGACTGAACCCGGCGCGCGACAAGATCGTCGAGCTGGCCTTGCTGCGCGTCACCGTCGATCTGGCCAGCGGCCAGCCCGTGGGCCGGGTCGAGGTCTATGACGGGCTGGAAGACCCGGGCATGCCCATGCCCGACGAAGCCCGCGAGATCACCGGCATTACCGACGACATGCTGCGCGGCCAGCGGCTCGATGAAGCCCGCGTGCGGGCGCTGCTCGAAGGTGTGGACCTGGTGCTGGCGCACAACGCCGGCTTTGACCGGCCTTTTGTGGAAGCCCGGCTGCCGCAATTCACCACGCTCGACTGGGCCTGCTCCTTTGCTGACATTGACTGGAAACAAGAAGGCCGCGGCTCGTCCAAGCTGACCGCGCTGGCGCATGAACTGGGCCTGTTTTACGACGCCCACCGCGCCGAGATGGATTGCCACGCGCTGCTGGCCGTGCTCATGGCCACGCTGCCCAGCACACAGGCCAGCGGCTTGTCGCGGCTGATCGACGCCTCGCGAAACCCGACCTACCGGCTGCAGGCCACCAACGCACCCTTTGACGCGAAAGACGTGCTCAAGGCCCGTGGCTACCGCTGGGACGGCACGCAAAAAGTCTGGCACACGCGGCTGGCCAGCGAGGCGACGCTGGCGCTTGAATGCACGTGGCTCAAGGCCTCGGTGTACAACGGGCGCAGCGCCCGCGTGCAGCTTGAAGAAATGGACGCCCGGACCAGGTACTCGTCGCGACCGGGCAGGCTGAGCCAGCGCGAGCTGTAGGCAGCGCAAGCGGCCTGCGGCCGTGGTTCGCCGTTCGGCTCATTGAGCGCGCTCGCGCCCGTCCTTTCCCGGCAGCGATCAGCGCTGGCTGAACACCGTGCCACTGAGGATTTCAATGGGCGATGCGGCTTGGAATCAGGGAGTAGGGGCCGCTTGTCAGGTGCTCCTGCAAGAACCTCACGCAGGTATTGAGTTTGGCGGACTGGGACAGTCGCGTGCGGCAAACCGCCCAGACGTCAGCAGGCTGGCTGTACTCAGGCAGAACATGGACCAGCTCCCCCGTCCTCAAGCTGCCATCAACGTCGCGCTCGGCGAACAGCAAGATGCCATGGCCCGCGTGGGCCCAGATGCGGGCGACATCGGCATTGTTGGTGGCCATGTAGCCGGTGGCCTTGATGGTCTCCTGGCCGTTGGGCCCGCGCAGTTGCCACGAGCCAAAGGCATGATCGCGCTCCCGCAGCACCAGGCAGGCGTGCTGCGCCAGCTCCAGAAGGGTTTTAGGCGTGCCATGGCGTTCAAGGTAACTGGGCGCCGCGCACAAAATACGGTTGCTGGCAAGTATGCGGTGGGCAATCACATTCGGGTCGGTGACTTCGCCCAGGCGTATGTCGATGTCGACACTGTCACGCACCAGATCGACCGGACGATCGACCAGTTCGAGCGACAGCTCAAGCCCGGGATGACGGTCCAGCAGCAGGGACAGGATAGGCGCGACGTTCATGCGTCCCAACCTGAAACCGGCCGTGATCCGCACCATGCCCCGGACCTCGTTTTGCGTGCCGCCGAGTTTATGCGTCAGGCCATCGGCCAGGTCCAGCATTTCACGCGCCCACTGGTAGACGGTTTCGCCGTCTTCCGTGATCTTGACGCGCCGGGTCGTACGGTCGAACAACTTGAGGCCCAGTGTTTTCTCGAGAATCGCAATCCGTTTGGTGACATAGGCGCTGGAGGCGCCCACCTCATCGGCGGTGGCAATAAAACTGGCCCGGCGAGCCACGATGCACAACAAGCGAAGGTCACTCAGCAGCGGGAGATTGCTCACGTTTTGAATTTTTTCAAAGGGACTGCGTTTTATTATGCACACCCCACAGCCCACCGCCGACCCGGGACTGCTGCGCAGGCCTCAATACACGCCGGGCGTACCGCCGCCGTCGACGGCAATGGCGGTCCCTTGCACATGGCGCGCAGACTCGGAACACAAGAACAAGGTGAGGGCCGCCACATCCTCGGGTCTGCCCAAGCGGGTCAGGCCTTCCTTGGCGATCTGGGCCGCGCGGACTTCCGCAATCGACATGCCCGTGGCGTTGGCACGCTGGGTGAAGATCTGCTCAACGCGCTCGGTCTCGGTCAGGCCGGGCAATATGGCATTGACGTTCACGCCGTCGCGCTTGCCAACGCCTGACAAGCCCTTGGTGAAGTTGTGCATGGCGGCGTTGACGGCGCCGCCAATCAGGAAGTCGGGATCTGGCGTGCGGGCAGCGCCGCCGATGATGTTGACGACATGACCGCGGGCCTGTTTGAGCTGGGGCCAGAACAGTCGGCAAAGGCGCGTGCAGGCAAAAAACTTCAGGGCAAAGCCATCTTGCCAGAGGGCTTCGTCAAGGCCAAGGAATGCGCCGGCCTTGGTAGCGCCGGCCGAGTTGACAAGAATGTCGCAGCGGCCATGGCGCTGTGACACATACTCGAAAACAGCATTGCAACCGGCTTCGGTGCGCAGGTCGGCCGCATAGAAATCCGGGCGAGGGCCGCCGCTTCGCTCTACCGCATCGGCTGCGGCCAGAAGATTGGCCTGACTGGAGGCGACGAGCACCGTCTGTGCGCCTTGGGCCGCAAAGGCCGCTGCGATACCGCGGCCAATGCCGCGGCTTGCGCCCGCGACGACCACAATTTTGTTGCTGAAGGACTGGCTCATGGGATGGGTTCCTATTGAGGTGGGGCGGGTGGGCGGCGGCATCGGGTGTTGCGGCACTGCCAAAGGGGATGGGGCACCGCTGTAGCGCAAGCCCCGGGTCTCAGGGCGCCAGCTCAACGACGCGGCCGCTGCGAGCCGCTTCGACGATCGCCTCGACCACGCGCAGATTCTGGAGCCCGTCCCGTGCGCTGACAAAGGGCTGCGCACGGCCCTGGATGACGTCCGCGAAATGGTCGATCTGGCGTGCCAGCGGGTCGGCTGCTTCGAGGGCGATGGTGGTTTTTTGCAGCGGCTTGTGCCAGGACTGGTCGGCCGCAGAGGCGTACCGGCTAAGGCGCATCGTGGGAATGGACAGCGAGCCGAAGGTGCCCGCCACGTGGTAGCAGTCATCGTCATCGGTATGGGCTCTGGCGTAGCGTGGGTCTTCGCCCGAGGTTTGCTCCCAGCTATGGTCCGAGGCGGCGGTGTCAGACAACATGAACGTGCCGAGCGCACCACTGGCAAAGCGCAGCGAGATGGACGCGGTGTCCTCCACCGGGAATCCCCGGGTGGCATTGGAGGTGAAGGCCTGAACCGCCACGATTTCTCCGCACAAGGTGCGCAGGTTGCCGATCTCATGAATCATGTTCAGCAGGATCGGGCCGCCACCGGGTTCCCGGCGCCACGAGAACGCACCCTCGAAGTAGCCTTCATTCTCGGCCTTGTAAAAAAGCACGGTGCCCACCACCGCCACCAGCTTGCCCAGCACGCCGCTCTGGATGACCTCGACAGCCTTGGCCATGACAGCGCTGTGCCTTCGGTGGTGACCGACCAGAATCGGTACCCGGGCAGCCTCCGCTGCCTCGCACAGCCGGATGCCGGCTTCGAGCGAGTGCGCCAGCGGTTTTTCGACCAGCGTGGGAAGGCCCGCGGCAATGCATTCAAGCGCATGCGCCAGGTGCATCTGATTCGGCGTCGACAGCACCACGCCGTCCGGACGGTCGTGCCGGAACAAGGCTTCCAGGGAGGCATACAGGGGTACCCCGTACTGCTGGGCGATCATTTGCGCGGCGGGCGACGGATCGACGATGGCGCTGAGCTGGGCGAGCTCTGACTTGGCGGCCATTTCGATATGGCGCTTGCCGATCAGGCCTGCGCCGGCCACTGCAATACGTGCTTTGGAAGTCATCTCGGCCCTTTCAATTGGCTCAGGTGCTTGTTTGTGCTGTCGCGTCGGGGGCTGCCGGGTCCCAGGAGTCAGTGCCAGCCGAGCTCAGTCCTTGAGGGGTACTGTCAGCATCTCGATCACGGCCCGCGTCTGCGGGCGAATGCCGCGCCACCAGGAAAAAGCTTCTGCGGCCTGCTCGACCAGCATGCCCACGCCATCGGCCATTCGCCGGATGCCTGCGTTCCGGGCCAGACGGAGAAAGGGCGTCAGGCCCTTGCCGTAGGCCAGCTCATAGGCCAGGGCGTCGGGTGCAAAAACTTCTGCGGGCACTGGGGGCAGTTCGCCCCTGAGGCTGGCCGAGGTGGCATTCAGGACGACGTCGAAGCGTTCGCTCGCCAGTTCAAAGTAGCTTATGGGCTCAATGACGCCATAGGGTCGGCACAGCGTCGCGAGGTCCCGGGCCTTTGACAAGGTCCGGTTGGCGACCACCAGCCGCGCTGGCGATTGCTCCAGCAAAGGCAGCGCGGCGCCTCGGGCTGCGCCGCCCGCGCCCAGCATCAACACCCGCAACCCGCGCAGGGGGGAGCCCAGATTCTCCTGAATGTCGCGCACCAGGCCAAGGCCATCGAAGTTTTCAGCCTGCACCCTGTCGCCATCGAACTTCATGGCATTGACCGCACCTGCCAGTTGCGCGCGAGACGAGCGCTCATTCGCATACGCAAAGGCGTCAAGCTTGAACGGTGCGGTGATGTTCAAACCGCTGGCGCCACTGGCGCGGAAGGCGTCCACCGTCTGGCTGAACTGCCCAAGCGGCCCCTCGATCAGGGTGTAGGAGAGGTCTTGTCCGGTCTGCCGGGCAAAGGTGGCGTGGATCAGGGGTGATTTGCTGTGGCTGATCGGGTTGCCAATGGCGGCGTACGTGTCAGGCATTGTGGCGGGCTTCATTCGTGAGACTGGCGGACGGCCCCGGCTGCATCAAGCTCAACCGGGAAGGCAGGTGAACTGTAGAACCCGAATGAAATGGAAGCAATGCTCGTTTCGTGATTACATAAAAAACAAAACGTAGGCAATTGGTCCGGCAGCGTGCCTCAAGGCAGCGTGATCCAGAAATACCCACCTCCCTCATATCTTTTACGAAGTGTGCTTTATGTAATCACGAAAGATGTATTGCTTCCATGAATAGGGATGCCTAAAGTGCAGAGCGAACGGCTGAGTACGAGCTTGAGCACCCCGGCCGCGACCGACGCCAAGCGCCCCCACCCCAAGGAGATCCCATGCATCCGCAGTTTGAATCGCTGGCACATTCGCTGGCCCAGGCATGGAAAGAAGGCCGGACGATTCCGCTTCCGCCAACCGATGCCGCGCCGCAAAGCCGCGAAGATGCGTTCAAGGTCCAGGACCGCATGGCCGAGATCATTGACGACCGCTGCGTCGGATGGAAAGTCGGCGCCGCCGTCAAGGCCGTGCAAGTGATGGAGGGTCACGACGGGCCCATCGTCGGGCGCCTTTTGGCCTCACGTCTGTTTACCACCCCCAGTCAGGTCCAAGGCGCACTCTTTAGCGGCTGCACGGTCGAGAGCGAGTTCGCCTTTCGCTTCACCACAGACCTTGCGGCCCGCGCCCGGCCCTACACCCGGGAGGAAATTGATCCTTTGCTCGTCTTTCATCCCGGTCTTGAGCTGGCCGGTCCCCGCTGGTCCAACGCGCCCGGGCAACGCAAAGGCACGACCTTCGACGCGATTGCCGACAACGGCGTTGCCGCCGCCTACATCGTGGGCGACGGCGTGCAGGACTGGAAACATCTGAACCTGGCGGCGTTTCCAGTGGTCGCCCGGATGGACGGCGGCGATCCGATCCAAACCTACAGCGGAGAGTTCCGGCCTGACCCGGCAGACATCGTGCTGGAAACAGTCAATGGCCTGTCCAAGCGCGGCATCGGCATGCGGTCCGGCGACCTCATCACCACGGGCTCAGCCACCTTGCCAACGCCCATGTTCGCTGGACAGACCTATGTCTCGCGCTTTGGTGAATTGATGACACTGAGCCTTAGCATGAGCCGCAAATAGCCTGCCACACCCCCCTTAACTTCCGGAGACTCCCATGAAACAGATTTTGATGTTGCACGGTATCAACCACAACATGTTCGGCAAGCGTGAGCCGAAGTTCTACGGAACCATCACGCTAGACCAGATCAACCAGAGCCTGATCGCACTGGGCCATGAGCTCGGTGTGGCGGTACAACACTTTCAGACCAACAGCGAAGGCGAACTGGTGGACCGCATCCATCAGGCTTATGTGGACAAGGTGGACGGCGTGGTCATCAACGCCGGCGCCTGGACGCACTACAGCTACGGCATGCGCGACGCACTGGCCATCCTGACCTGCCCGATTGTCGAGATCCATATGTCGAACAATCACGCCCGCGATAAGTTTCGCCAGCACTCCGTCATTTCCGACATCGCCAAGGGCTACATTGCCGGTTTTGGACAGGACAGTTATCTGCTCGGCTTGCGCGCCGCTGTTTCGGCCGCCAACGCCATGCCCGCCGCCTGAAGAAAACCTTGCACAAGCTCGATTTTTCCGTCGTTCTCGAGAGCTGGCAGCTGCTCTTGCAAGGCGGCCTGGCCACGCTGGGCCTGGCGCTGGCCGGCATGACGCTGGCCCTGCTGATCGGCGTCGCGGGGGTGGCTGTGAGGCAAACCCGCCTGCGTTGGGCTGCCGCTGGCGTGAAGGTCTTTATCGAGGTGGTGCGCAACACGCCTTTTCTGGTGCAAATCTTCTTTCTCTTTTTTGCGCTCCCCTTCATGGGCATCAGACTCAATCCGACGGTCACATCGATCATTGCCCTGGGCATCAATGGCGGCGCCTATGCGATCGAAATCATCCGTGGCGGCGTGGAGGCCATTCCCAAAGGGGAAATAGAGGCCGCGGCCGCCCTGGGTCTGAGCCGAGCTGATGTGTTCCGGTTCATTATTCTCAAGCCGGCCTTGCGCGCGATCTACCCGGCGCTGTCGAGTCAGTTCATCATGCTGACCCTGACTTCCAGCGTGTGCTCCTCGATTTCGGCTTATGAGCTGACCTCGATGGCACAGCGCGTTGAGTCGGCCACCTTCCGCAGCTTCGAGGTTTTTTTCACAATCACCGGGATGTACCTGGTGATTGCCTGGCTGTTGATGTTGATGTTCGACGCTATCGCGCGGCGTTACTTCAGCTACCCCTTGAAGTAGGGAGTGCTCATGGGCAAATTTGGCGGACCTGAGTTCTTGTTCCTGCTGGCTGGCGTCAAGTGGACGCTGCTGCTGACAGTCATTGCCTTTGCCGGCGGCGGCATCATCGGCCTGCTCGTGGCTTTGGCCCGCACCAGCGCCTGGGGCTGGCTGCGCAGGGCGACTGCGGGCTACATTGCCCTGTTCCAGGGCACGCCGCTTCTGATGCAACTTTTTGTCATTTACTACGGCATCGCCCTGCTGGACGTCAAAACCGATGCCTGGATGGCAGTCGCCTTCGCCTACACGGCCCATGCCAGTGCATTTCTGGGCGACATCTGGCGCGGCGCGATTCAAGCCGTTCCCAAGGGCCAGACCGAAGCGTCCAACGCCCTGGGTCTGCGCTACGCCGCACGCATGCGTGATGTGGTGCTGCCGCAGGCGCTGCGCATTTCGCTGCCGGCGACCGTTGGCTTCCTGGTGCAGTTGCTCAAAGGCACTTCGCTGGCCGCCATCGTCGGCTTTATCGAACTCTCGCGGGCCGGACAGATTGTCTCGAACCAGATTTTTCAACCCTTGCTGGTGTTCGGCGTGGTTGGACTGATCTATTTCGCGCTGTGCTGGCCCTTGTCGCTGCTGGGTGGGCGTCTCGAGCAGCGCCTGGCCCGAGGGCACGCTGCATGAGTTCCTACATGCCAAGGTGTCGCTTGCTGCCACCCACCTACGTTACCCAAGGATTGGCGCATCGCGTCCTGACCGTTTTCGATGTTTCTTGTTCCACTCCATGAAAGGTCTTGTATGAAAAGCAATTTCTTCTCGTCCCTGTGCACTCGCGTGGCGACGGCATCCCTGCTGGGCGCGATGGCGCTCGCCTCTTTCAATGCCAGCGCCCAAACCCTGGAGGCCGTCAAGGCACGCGGCAAGGTGATCATTGGCATCCAGGGCGACAACCCACCCTTCGGCTTCCTGGACTCACAGGGCAAAAACGACGGTTATGACGCCGATGTCGGCAAGCTGTTTGGAAGTGAACTCAAGCTGCCCGTGGAGTTCGTGGTAGTGACCAACCAGAACCGGATCGCGGCCTTGCAGACCGGCAAGGTCGATGTCTTGTTTGCCACGCTGGGCATGAACGCCGAGCGGGCCAAGGCGCTGCAATACTCCAAACCCTACGCGGCCAACCAGATGTTCCTGCTGGGGAAAAAGACAGCCAAGCTGGACACCCCGGCGACCCTGAAAGGAATGCCTGTGGGCGTTCCCAAGGGCAGCTCGCAAGAGTCGCTGGTGGCCAAGATGGCGCCGGATGCGCAGCTGCGACGCTTTGACGATGACTCCTCCACCATCCAGGCCCTGCTGTCTGGTCAGGTCGATGCGGTCGGGGCTAATCAGTTCTATATCGCGCGTCTGAATGAGCAAAGACCCGGCATCTTCGAAAACAAGTTTCCGCTGGCCACCAACTACAACGGCGCTGGCACCCGACTGGGCGACAAGGCATGGAATGCGACCGTGAACAGTTTCATCGACAAAATGAAGGCCAGCGGCAAACTCGATGAGTTCTACAAAAAGTGGATGGGCTTTGCAGCCCCCGACTTTGCAACCAGCCTTGAGGGCGTGCCCTTCAACGTTCAGTGACTTGACGCCCCCGCCCAACCGGAGCTTCGCCATGCAGCCAGCTGACAGCATTAACCCCGATGCGCTTATCGAGATGCAGGCCGTCAACAAATGGTATGGCGACTACCAGGCATTGCGCGACGTGACACTGAAGGTACGCAAGGGCGAAAAAATCGTTCTTTGCGGTCCTTCGGGGTCAGGCAAATCAACCCTGATCAGGTGCATCAACCACCTGGAGCCCATCCAGCAGGGGCGCATTGTGGTGAACGGCACGGCGCTCGAAAAGTCCGGGGCATCCATTGAAGCAGTGCGGCGCGAGGTTGGCATGGTGTTTCAGAGCTTCAATCTGTTCCCGCACATGACGGTGCTCCAAAACTGTACGCTGGCGCCCATGCGCGTTCGTCGGCTATCGCAGAGCGCGGCTGAGGCCACGGCGCGCCGCTTTCTGGAGCGGGTGCATGTGTCGGAGCAGGCCGGGAAGTACCCGGCCCAGCTATCGGGCGGACAACAGCAGCGCGTGGCCATTGCCAGAGCCCTGTGCATGGAGCCCCTGATCATGCTCTTTGACGAGCCCACCAGCTCACTGGACCCGGAGATGGTCAAGGAGGTGCTGGACACCATGATCAACCTCGCCAGCGAGGGCATGACCATGGTGTGCGTCACGCACGAGATGGGCTTTGCGCGTCAGGTTGCAGACCGCGTCCTGTTCATGGCAGACGGCGAGATTCTTGAAGAGGCACCGCCGACAGAGTTTTTTCACCATCCCAGGCATCCGCGCGCCAAAGCCTTTCTGGGGGAAATTCTGCGGTGAGACTTTTGTCGCTGCATCACCTGACCATGCTTGGGGCGCATCCGCTGGAGCTGGTCGAGGCGGCTGCAGCGGGGGGGTTCGACTGTTGCGGTCTGAGGCTGGTGGCGCCGATGGTCACCGATACGGTGTTCGATCTGGTTGGCCGCCCAGCAATGGTGCGCGAAGTAGGTCAGCGTCTGAGCGACCTGAACGTCAGATTGCTGGACATCGAGGCGATCTGGCTACAGCCCGGCACCCGGGTGCAAGATCTGGTTCCCGCGCTGGAGACCGGCCATGCCTTGGGCGCCAAGCATGTGCTGGCCGTTGGCTTTGACCCGGAGCCGCAGCGCCTGATGACGAATTTTTGTCAGCTTTGCGAGGCCGCGGCTCAGCTCAATATGGTGGTGGCGCTGGAGTTCATCACCTATTGCTCCATCGCAACCCTGGAGCAAGCGCTGGACTTGGTGCGCCGCAGCGGCCAGCCCAACGCCCGATTGCTTATCGATGCCTTGCAGTTTTTCCGATCGGGGGCCCAAACCAGCCAAATCGCCGGCTTGGAACCCGCACTGATGCCTTACGCGCAAATTTGTGACGGGCCCCTCGCCAGCCCCTTGACGCTGGAGGAAAGACGCCGCGAAGCGCGCACGGCGCGTCTGCTGCCTGGACAAGGCGAGTTGCCGGTACGCGAACTGGTGGCTGCTTTGCCGGCTTCAATTGCGCTGAGCGTGGAAGCCCCGACCATGAAGCTCGCCGGGCTGCCATTCAATGAGCAGGCACGCATCGTCGGGCACACCGTGCGGCGTTTTCTTCAGCCCGATTCGCCAGGACCCGCCAATTGACACCATCCCACCCCACACGTCTGGCCGGCCAGGTCGCGGTCATCACCGGCGGCGCCCGCGGCATCGGCCTGGGCATTGCCCAAAAACTGGCGGCCGAGGGCTGCCAGACCGTGGTTTGGGACCAGCACCCGCAAGCGCTGCAGGATACTGATTTTTCACCCGTCCTGACGCTTCAGACCGACGTCTCGAACCGTGCTTCAGTGCAGGCTGCCGTGGCGGCTACTGCCGAAGCGCTGGGCCGCATCGATATCTTGGTCAACAACGCAGGCATCAATGGACCGGTCATGCCGGTGTGGGAGTACCCGGACGAGGCCTGGTCCAAGGTCTTGGCGGTGGACCTGACCGGTGTTTTTTATTGCTCCAGCGCCGTCTTGCCGCACATGCGCGAGCGTGGCTACGGCCGGATCATCAACGTGGCGTCCATCGCCGGCAAAGAGGGCATGCCGGGGATATCAGCCTATTCGGCGGCCAAGGCGGGGGTGATCGGGTTTACCAAATCAATTGCGCGCGAACTATCGGGCAGCGGCATCCTTGTCAATGCGATTGCGCCAGTCATCACCGAGACCGACTTGTTCAAGGAAATGACGGCTGAGCATATCGCCAGTTCCAAGAGCAGGATCCCGATGGGGCGCTTTTTGCTGATCCCGGAAATCGCGGCCATGGTCGCCTTTATCGCGGGCCCCGACTGCAGTTTCACGACCGGTTTCACCTTCGACTTGTCAGGCGGGCGCGCCACCTACTGACGGCAAAAAATACCCAACTGCACTTGCGGTGGCGCCGCCTTCAATGCCCGTCGATGGCCCGACCGATCTCGGGCCAGCGCCTGTGCAGCCACAGCCAGGCCAGCAAGCCGATGCACAACATGCCGATCGAAGTCAGCGCCAAGGCCACAGTGGAATGCATGACCAGCGGCGCGACCACGCCAGCGACGATGCCGTTGGCGGTCGAGCCGATAAAAGCCTGTACCGAGGAGGCCATGCCGCGGCGCTCCGGATGCAGGTCGAGCACCAGCAAGGTGACCACCGGCACCATCAGGGCCCAGCCAAAAGCGAAGATCGCAATCGGAAACAGCGCCCAGGCCGCATGCGGCGCAAACAGCAGGTTGGCCACCACATTGACCACCGAGATGCCCAGCATGACGCTAAAGCCGTAGCGGATTTGCTGCTTGGGCGGCAGCCGGCCGGCCATGCGGCCGCTGCACCACGCGCCCAGCATGATGCCGGCGATGGTCAGCAGGAACAGCCAGAAAAACTGCGCAGGCGAGAGCTGCAAGTGGTCGCCCAGAAAAGCCGGCGCCGACAGCACGTACAGGAACATGCCGTTGAAAGGAATGCCGCTGGCCAGCGCCAGCAGGAAAAACCGCGGATTCGATCCGAGCTGCCAGTAGCCGCGCATCAGGTGCCCGACCTCGAAGGGTTGGCGGTGGCTCAGGTGCAGGGTTTCGGGCAAGAGCTTGTAATTGGCGGTCCAGAGCGCAACGCCGACGAAGGTTAAAAACCAGAAGATGCTGTGCCAGTCCAGATGCACGAACAGCCAGCCGCCGATGATGGGCGCAATGGCCGGCGCCACGCCAAAGTAGATGGTCACCTGGCTCATGACTTTTTGTGCCTGGGCGGGCGGGAACATGTCGCGGATCACGGCGCGCGACACCACGATGCCGGCCCCGGTGGACAAGCCCTGCAAAGCGCGAAAGAACACCAGCTGCCCGATGCTTTGCGACAGCGCGCAGCCGGCCGAGGCCAGCGTGAAAACCGCAATGCCCCAAAGCACCACCGGCCGGCGGCCCAGGCTGTCGGACAGCGCGCCATGAAACAGGTTCATGAAGGCAAAGCCAAACAAGTAGGCCGACAGCGTCTGCTGCATTTCGCCCGGCGTGGCGCCCAGCGAACGCGCAATGCCGGAGAACGCGGGCAAATAGGTGTCGATGGAAAACGGCCCGAGCATGCCCAGCAGCGCCAGCAGCACGGCCAGCGCCCAGCGCGGCGCGCGCCAGATTTGGGCGGCGTCCGGGTTCATGCTGCCTCTCCGTCGGCGTTGCCTGTGTCGCCGGCATTGTCAGCGTCATCCAGCGCCCGGGCCTTGCGCTGGAGCGCGGCCTCATAAAGCTCGTTGCGCGGCGCGCCGGTGATCTCGGCGGCCAGCCTGACGGCGGTCTTGAGCGGCAACTCGGCCAGCAGCAGCGCCAGCACGCGCTCGCCGTCGTCGGCGGCTGCGGCTTGCGGCGCCGGATGCAGCACCAGCGCGAATTCACCGCGCAGACGCTGCGCGTTCGCTTGCAGCCAGTCGCTCAAGCCGGCGGCCGGCACGGTGGCGATTTCTTCAAACTGCTTGGTCAGCTCGCGCGCCACCGTGATGGCACGCTCGCCCAGCGGCGCCAGGGCGCGGGCCAGCGCCTGCATGCGGTGCGGCGCCTCCAGCAGCACCACCGCGCGCTTTTCCGTCAGCAGCTGCTGCACCGCGTGGTCGCGGGCATCGGCCTTGCTGGGCAGGAAGCCGGCAAAGATGAAACCGCTGTCGCCCGAAATGCCGGCCACGCTGAGCGCTGTGGTGACGCTGCTGGCGCCCGGCAGCGGCATGCTGCGAAAGCCGGCCGCCGCCACGGCAGAGACCAGCCGCGCGCCCGGGTCGCTCACGGCGGGCGTGCCGGCGTCGCTGACATAAGCCACGCGCTCGCCGCGCTGCAAGCGCTCGATCACCGCCACAGCGGCTTCGGCTTCGTTGTGCTCATGCACTGGCAGCAAGGGCTTGCTGATGCCGTACTGGCGCAGCAAGGTCTGCGTGTGGCGCGTGTCTTCACAGCCAATGGCGTCGGCCAGGCCCAGCACATGCAGGGCGCGCAGCGTGATGTCACAGAGATTGCCGATGGGTGTGGCCACGACGTAAAGTGTGGCTTGCGGGTGGTTTTGCAGGCCAGCAGCGGCCCGCGCGGCGTCCAGTGCCAGGTCGAAAGAAGCGTTCAATGTTGTTTTCCAAAAAACAGGCGGCTCCACCGGGCCTAAGGGCAGCGGCGCCAACCAGTCAGGTTACCACCAAGCGGCGCGGCGATGCGGCCGAGGCGCTGGCCTGCGAGTATCTGGCGGCCCGCGGCCTGCGGCTGGTGCAGGCCAACTTCAAAACCCCTGGTCGCGGTGGCGGCGAGATTGACCTCATCATGCGCGCGCCCGACGGCACGCTGGTGTTTGTCGAGGTGCGCCAGCGCAGCAGCGCCTCGCACGGCGGCGCGGGCGCCAGCATCACGCATTTCAAGCAGCGCCGCATCATCCTGGCGGCGCAGCATTTTCTGCAGCGCTTTGCCAGCCCGCCGCCCTGCCGTTTTGACGTGGTGCTGGTGCAGGGCTCGGCCCAGGAGACATCGACCATCGACTGGCTGCAAGCGGCCTTTGACGCGTCCTGAAAGGCGCTGGCCGGAGGGCGCTTCCGGGCTTTCCTGGCGCCTCTTTCGACCCCTATTTCAAGCCCTATTTCAAACCCTCTTTCGACCGCTCTTGCGACCCTTGTTGCGGCCCCTGCTGCAACTCTTTTTGCAACTCTTTTTGCAACTCTGCTTGCAGCGCTACTTGCAACGCGGCTTGCAGATGCACAGCAAAGCGCTGCGCCCCCTGCAAGCCCGCCAGACCCTGCGCCTGTCCGCCCAGACGCGTGAGCTCTTGCATGCAGACCGTGCGCTCGCGCAGCGCCACGGCATCGGCCGGCTGACCCAGGGCCTCGCACAGCAGGCGCCAGTCGGTCGGGCCCACCAAGGTGCCGGCCACCAGCAAGACCCCTTGCTTGCGCCGCCTTTGCGCCATGCCAACGAGCTTGCGCCCTTCGCCGTCCACCACTTCCCACGGCGACACGCTGCCAAAGCAGGCCCAGCCGACCGGCGTGAAACCGCGCACGGCGGCAGGCCCTGCGGCCTGAGGCGGCAAGGCGCGCGCGCTCACGCCAAAGGCCTGAAGCGCATGCACATGCAAGTCGGCTAGAGGCCGGTAGCTCTCGCTCAAGCTCCGGCCCAGCCAGGCATGACCCGGCGGCAAGGCCACCGAAACACCGACCAGCCACGGACCGGTCAGCACCGCACCACCGCCCGACTCGCGCAGCAGCCATTCGACGCGGCGCTCAAGTCCGCTTTGTTGCCCGTTTTGTTGCCCGGTTTTCAGCCCCGGTCCCTGCTCCAGCTTGGGCCCGTGCAAAAGCAACAGCCCGCGCTGCGCGCAACCGAGCACCACCGAAGGCGCAGCGTAGGTCCAGACGCGCCAAGCCGGCGCCAGCACCGGCCCTTC
>CAJAOB010000259.1 GCA_903941205.1 uncultured Burkholderiales bacterium
ATGCGTTCGAGCGCCGAGGCCGTGGCCTACGCCAAAGAATTGCACAAGATCGTCACCTGGATCGGCATCTGCGACGGCAACATGCAGGAAGGCTCTTTCCGCTGCGACGCCAATGTGTCGGTGCGCAAGCCCGGCGCTGAACTCGGCACGCGCCGCGAGATCAAGAACCTGAACAGCTTCAAGTTCATGCAGCAGGCGATTGACTTTGAAGTGCGCTGGCAGATCGAGCAGATTGAAGACGGCCACGCCATCCAGCAAGCCACCGTGCTGTTTGACCCCGACACCGGCGAGACGCGCAGCATGCGCACCAAAGAAGACGCCGCCGACTACCGCTACTTTCCCGACCCTGATTTGCCGCCGCTGATGATCGAGCGCGCATGGGTCGAGCAAACGCGCAGCGAGATGAGCGAGCTGCCACGTGTGATGGCCGAGCGTTTTGTGCGCGAGCACGGCCTGAGCGACTACGACGCCACTCAACTCACACAAAGCAAAGCTGTGGCTGCTTATTTTGAAGCCACGGCTAAAGCCTGCGGCCAATCCAAGCTGGCCAGCAACTGGGTCATGGGCGAGTTATCCCGCCGCCTGAATGCCAGCGAAATAGCCATTGAGCAAGCGCCAGTGAGTGCGGTCCAACTTGCTGCCCTGATCGGTCGCATCAGTGACAACACCATCAGCAACAACGCGGCGCGTCAGGTGTTCGAGGGCCTATGGAATGGTGAAGGTGAAGTGGACGCCATCATAGAAGCCAAAGGTCTCAAGCAAATCAGCGACACGGGCGAGTTGGAAAAAATCATCGACGAGGTGTTGGCCGCCAACCCCAAGAACGTCGAAGAGTTCAAAGCCGGCAACACCAAGGCCCTGAACGGCCTGGTCGGCCCCATCATGAAAGCCAGCAAGGGCAAGGCCAATCCGTCGCAGGTGAATGCCTTGCTGATGAAGAAGCTGGGCTGACCAGGTCTGCATCGATCACTGACATCCCGAGGTTTGTCCGTACAAAGTGGTCGCCGAGTTTGATCAGATGTCTTGCAGCAAAGAAAATTGCGCCGGATGGGCATCGTGGAAAAATGATCGGGGAGGTTCTCAAGCGGTGTGGTGGCCGCCGTACTCGCGAAGCGTTACTCTTCCTGATCGAGCGGGGAACCATATCCCCTCCCCGTCATCCTCGCGCAGGCGGGGTCCATGCACCCTTTCCGTCATCCTCGCGCAGGCGGGGATCCACAGGTCGGGGATGGATCCCTGCCTGCGCAGGGATGACGGCATAGACGCAGGGCCGGTGCATACTCGAGCGCTGTTGCTCAACTGTTCAGAAAGACTCACTCATGTCCATCTCGCTATCTACCGCCAGCCTTCCTGTCTTTGAAAAATTCCTCGGCAATCTGCGCCACCTGCTGACCAAGGCGCAGGCCGACGTGCAGGCGCGCGGCTATGACGAGCAGGCGCTGGTGCAGTACCGGCTCGCGCCGGACATGCTGCCTTTCAAGGCTCAGATCTACATTGCCTGCGACGCCGCCAAGCTGTGCGCCGCGCGCGTCGCCGGGCTGGAAGCGCCGGTTTTCGAGAACACTGAAAACACGCTCGAAGCGCTGATCGGCCGCATCGACAGGACGCTGGCCTGGCTCAAGACCGTTCCGCCCGGCGCACTGGATGGCCTGGAAGACAAGCAGATTACTTTTCCGTCTGGCAAGACCACGCGCACCCTGCGCGGCGAGGACTACGTTAAAAACTGGGCGCTGCCCAATATGTTTTTCCACATCACCACGGCTTACGCCATCCTGCGCCACAACGGCGTGACCATCGGTAAAACCGAGTTCCTGATGGGCGCGGGCGGCTGAGATGAGTATTCACCGCTGACATGGCGGTGGCCTTGAGCCCGGTGATCGGCATCAGCCACCGGAGCGACCGCTACTTCGGCGTTCAAAAGCCCGTCACACCGTAGCGGTCACGGTAAGCCTGTACCCGCACCAGGTGCTCGCCCATGGCGTTGCCGGGCTGGGCCTGCAAATAAGCCAGCAGGTCCGAGAGTTCGGCAATCGCGCACACCTGCAAGCCGACCTGCTCGCGCACGTACTGCACCGCGCTGTAGGGTACGTCGCGCGTGTCGCCGTCGGCCAGGGTTTCGGTCGCCATTTCCTGGCGGTCCAGCGCAATGACCACCGCGTGGGGAATGGCGCCCGCCGCCTTGATCAGCGCAATCGATTCACGCGCAGCGGTGCCCGCGCTCATCACGTCGTCAACGATCAGCACGCGCCCTTTGAGCGGCGCACCCACCAGGCTGCCGCCCTCGCCGTGGTCCTTGGCTTCCTTGCGGTTGTAGGCAAAGGGCACGTTCTTGCCACTGCGCGCCAGTTCAATCGCCACGGCCGCGCCCAGCGGAATGCCCTTGTAGGCCGGGCCGAAAATCATGTCGAACGCCAGCCCGCTGGAGACCAGACGCTGCGCATAAAAACCGGCCAGGCGCCCGAGCTTGGCGCCGTCGTCAAACAGGCCGGCATTGAAGAAGTAGGGGCTCATACGCCCGGCCTTGGTCTTGAACTCCCCGAACTTGAGCACCCCGCAATCCAGCGAGAATTGCACAAACTCCTGGGCCAGCATGTCGTTGGCCGCCTTACTCGTCATCATGGGAAATTCCTTGTTCAAACTCACCAGCCTCAATCTCAATGGCATCCGCTCAGCCACCAGCAAAGGCGTCGAAGCCTGGCTCGAAAAAGCCAGACCGGATTGTATTTGCGTGCAGGAAGTCAAAGCCCAGGCCGCCGACATAGAGGGCCGCTTCGAATCACTCGCCGGCATGAAAGGCCACTTTCAATTTGCCGAGAAAAAGGGTTACTCGGGCGTCGGCGTGTACACGCGTCACGAACCCAGCGACGTCATCGTCGGCTACGGCTCCAGCGAATTTGACGCCGAGGGCCGCTATGTGGAACTGCGCTTTGACCGACCGGGCCGCGCGCACGCGAGCCAGTTTTCCATCATCAGCTGCTACTTTCCCAGCGGCTCCTCGGGCGAGGAACGTCAGGCCGCCAAATTCCGTTTTCTGGCAGAGTTGTACCCGCACCTGCTGGCGCTCAAACGGGAGGGCCGCGACTTTGTGCTGTGCGGCGACATCAACATCGCGCACCAGGAGATCGACCTGAAAAACTTCAAGGGCAACAAAAAGAACAGCGGCTTCTTGCCCGAAGAGCGCGCCTGGATGAGCGGCCTGCTGCGGCACGACGAAACCGGCGGCGGCCTGGTCGATGTGTACCGGCACTTACAGCCCGCCACCACCGACGCCTGCTACACCTGGTGGAGCAACCGCGGCCAGGCCTACGCCAAGAACGTGGGTTGGCGGCTCGACTACCACCTGGCCACCCCGGCCTTTGCCGCTCTGGCGCGCAGCGAAGCGATTTACAAAGACGAGCGGTTTTCAGACCATGCGCCGATTACGGTGGGCTATGACTTCACGCTTTGAATGGCGGCATGTGCCCACAAGTGCATAGTGCATTTACAAGGCTTTATGCGCATAATGTGCGCATTGCCCGCTTTGGAGTCTGCCAATGGAAACTCGTCCCGCACCGGCCCGCAAGCGGCCCGTCAATCTCACCATGAATGAGGCTCTCGTCACGCAGGCCAAGTCGTACACCGACAACTTGTCGGCCACCATGGAGTCTCTGCTGGCTGAGTTTGTCGCCACTCAGCAAAGCGCGCAACGCAAACGCCAACAAGAGGCTGATGTCTGTGTGGCCGACTGGAATGCGGTGCACGACGCAGTCGGCTCTTTTGCAGACGAGCACTCCACCTTGTAATGGCGCAATTCGATGTTCATCGCAACAAGGGGGCCTTGCGCGACTCGATTCCTTTCGTCGTGATTGTTCAGTCTGCGCAGTTTGACGGCTATCGCAGACGCGTGGTTGTCCCCCTGGTACGAGACACGCTGCTTCCCCGGAACACGCCGACGATAGGCGCCAGGATGAACCCCGCCTTTGTCGTTGAAGGTGTGCGTGTTGTCCTGCATCCTCTGGATGCGGTTTCGGTGGCTGTCGATCAATTGGGCGAGAGGGTCGGGTCACTGGCGCAAGAGGGACAAATGATCGCCGATGCACTGGACGAACTTCTGACGCGCTCACGGGGCTAGGCCTCTAAGCCATACGGTACATAAGTGACCCGGCCGTTAACGATCGGTGCCTTCATGAACAATTCGCTGGTGTTCGCCGCAAGCCCAACATGCTTGTGGAACGATGAATCCGAGGGCACACCAAGTTCACGCTCGATAAATAATGCAGCCAGCTCTTTCATGAGCGGAAAGTCGGACTCAAGGCGACGACGATCTGAGTAATTGTCTGGATTTTCTAGCGGACTTGAGTTGGCATGAGCAACGGCGCACCTGCCTTGGACGTACATGTCGCGTCCAACATCTGGATGGTTGACCTGAATCTCGCACAATCGGGCAACCGCCGGTTGGTACCAGATGTCTGACAAGTGATCATTGATCCACTTCTCCTGCGCAGGTCCCGACGAGTGACGAATATTGAGGATCTTGAAGAGTAAGCGTCCAGCCATCCCATATTGACCGTCGATGCCGGTCATGGCTGGCAGTCAGGCGAAATAGGGTTGCCAGCGGTACGGCAGTAGTTCCTCAATGCGATTGGCCTGCTGTGTTGGCAGCCGCGTGAGGATGTCCTTCAAGTAGGCATAGGGGTCATGCCCGTTCATGCGGGCTGACTGTATCAAGCTCATGACTGCAGCCGCACGCTGACCGGCGCGCAGGCTTCCGGTAAACAGCCAGTTGCTGCGCCCAAGGGCAATCGGCCGGATCTGGTTCTCAATCCAGTTGTGGTCCACGGGCAGT
The DNA here is from genome assembly GCA_903941205.1 of uncultured Burkholderiales bacterium. Lineage (GTDB taxonomy): Bacteria > Pseudomonadota > Gammaproteobacteria > Burkholderiales > Burkholderiaceae_C > Polaromonas. The sequence goes on from CAJAOB010000259.1 coordinate 4,826, forward strand.
TGCCCATCATCCACGAATCGGGTGAGAGCAACCCAGCGTCTGAGGCTGTAATCCAGAGCCTTGGCAGTCGCTGAACCGTTTGGCACCTTCTGGCGCTGCAAGGTCATCCACTGATGCAAGGCATCGAGCAATGGTTTGGCTTTGTACTGCCGGGCTGCCTGGCGCTGAACGGCGTCCATGTCTTTGACTTCGCGCTCAATGTCGTAGACACGGGCAAATTGCTCCAGCGCAAGTCCGCCGATCTGGCTTTTGCTGCAGGCGTGCAGATCAAAGAACTTGCGCCGGGCACGGGCCAGACAGCCCACCTCGGTCACGCCGCTGGCGATCAAGGCCTTGTAGCCACTGAAGTCATCGCAAGTCAGGCTACCCCTCCATTCCCCGAGGAACTTCCTGGCATGCTCCCCGGCGCGTGACTCGCAGAAGTCGTAGACCACTGCCTTCATGTCTTCAAAGGCGCCAGGAGCGTAAGCCCCCAGGCGGTCCAACTCGCAAGGTCCGCGGCGGCTTTCAGCGGCCAAGTAACAACCACCGACAGAGCTCCTTTGCGCAGCTCAATCTTGACTTCCTGCTCCTTGGGTGCCGAGGGCAACGCCAAGGGGATGAACGCAGGGCTCCGAGATGGGACATCAGCACCGGCATGTCTCCCGGCTTCGAGCAGTTGGTGGCACCCACCGCGCCGGTGCTCCTTGAGCCAGCGGTGCAGCACATTGGCGTTCATCCCATGCTGCCCTGCCAATGCCGCGATCAAGGCGCCAGGTTGCTGGCACGCAGCCACCAGTTGCGCCTTGAACTCTGGCGTATAAG
>CAJAOB010000260.1 GCA_903941205.1 uncultured Burkholderiales bacterium
CCCCGCTGGCGCAACCTTGAGCGTGTGCAGCTCGCAGGCCAGGCGGGTACCGCAGAGCTGGCCTTGCCCGCAGAATTTGCGCCCGACCTGCAAGACTACCTGTGCCATCCGGCGCTGACCGACATGGCTGCGACCTTCGGCTTGCAGCTGCTGGGCCAGGAGGCCTTGCGAGACCGGCTCTTTGTGCCGTTGTCGGTGGAGCGTGTCCGGCTGGTCGGACCGGTCCCGCGCGAACTGGTGAGTCGGGTGGAGCTTGGCAGTGCCGCATCGGCGCAGCTGGTGTGTTTTGACGTCAGCCTGCACACCAGCGACGGCGCTGCCGTGGCCAGTTTCGAGGGCTTTTGCTTGCGCGGGCTGACGCCGGGCGCGATCAAGCCGGCCGCGCCAGCCGACAGCGCCCGCGCCAGCAGCACTCCCGGCGATGCCCGGGAACCGACACTGGTCGAATCCATGCTGGCTGGCGGCATACGCGGCGAAGACGCTGCCGATCTGTTCGAGCGCATTTTTTCAGCGGGTGCGCGCGATTTGATGGTGTCTTCCATCCCATTGGCCGAGCTGCAACGCGCCTTGCAGCCGGTCAAGCCCTCGCCCCGTAAGGCCGCAGCGCGCGCGCTGCCCGCCGGTGATGCGCGGCTGAACCCGGTCGAGCGCGCGATTGCGGGCGTCTGGCGCGAGTTGCTGGGCGTTGACAGCATTGAGCAGGAAGACGATTTCTTCGCGCTCGGCGGCCATTCGCTGGCAGCGGTGCGCTTGTTCGCGCGCATCCGCAAGGAGTTCGGCGTTGACCTGCCATTGGCCACGCTGTTCAAGACCCCGACGCTGGCGGGCCTGGCAGACTTGGTGGTGCAGGAACGCAGCCGGGCCGCTGCGCGCGCGGCCGGTGGCGCGCAGACCGAAGCCGCCGCGCCAGCGGTCTCAAGCCGGGTTTTCACGCCATCGGTGCAGGCCAGCGCCGCGCAGTGCTCGCGCGAGGAGGCAGCTTTGCGGCCCCATCTTTCGGACGATGCTGGCCGCGACGATGCAGCCGAGAACGCTCAGGACGATCCGGAAGATTTGCAAGAAGGCGAGCGCTGGTCACCGCTGGTGCAGATCAAGCGCGGGCAAGCCGGTCGAAAGCCGGTGTTCTGCGTGCACGGCGCCGCCGGCAATGTGCTGAACTTCAAGCTGATGGCCGACCAGCTTGGCGCCGACCAGCCCTTTTACGCTTTGCAAGCCCAGGGCGTCGATGGGCGCCTGCCGCCCCAGCCGTCCATCGAGGCCATGGCCGCGCAGTATGTGGCGGCGATCCGCACGGTTGATGCGATCGGGCCGTATTGCCTGGCCGGCTACTCGGGCGGCGGCGTGATTGCCTTCGAAATGGCGCAGCAGCTCAAGGCCGCCGGCGCCGAGGTCGGCTTGCTGGTCATGCTCGACACCTTGTCGCCAGCGGCCGCGCTGGCGCGAATCTCGCCCCTGAAAAAGCTCTGGCTGATGCGCCGCTGGTCGCTCGACTTCGCGCTGCAATGGCGCGAACGCCGGCGCGTCTCGCAGGCTGAAAAGTTGAATCACGCGCTGGCCATGCAGTCGCTGGCCGCCGGTCAGACGCTGTCGCCCGAACTCGCTTCGGCGCATCTGTTCACGCACTTTGTCGCCACCCAGGAGCGCTACCGGCCACAGCCTTACGAGGGCTCGCTGCTGCTGTTCAGGGCCGAGCAAGGCTACACGCCTTATCTGAACGCCGGGCCGGCGCTGGGCTGGCAAGCGCATGTGCGCGGCGATATTCAGGTGGTCGAGATACCGGGCTCGCACGTCTCCATGCTGTCAGATCCGGGCTTGACGCAACTGGCGCAAGCCTGGCGCAAAGAACTCGGCCGCCTCAGCCAGAGTGCCGAGCCGCGCAAGGACGGCGCGCTGGCGGGTCTGCCGGGTTTGGGCTTGCCGCAGCTGATGCCGGGCGTGTTCGGCGGCGCATTGCGCCAAGACCTGCCTTGACGCGCTCTGCCCGACCGGGCCCGCGCGCGGGGCCTTCTGAATGCCCTTGAAGCGGGGCTTGAAACCAGACTTGAAAAGGGGTCTTGCTTCAGCGCCCCGTTCGCCGTCCGAGCCGGAGCAGGCCGGTCGACAGGGCGGTGCCGAAAATGATGATTACTGCGCACAGCAGCATCCACGGTGTGACGGCTTCACCCAGAAACAGCAGACCGTAAAGCACGGCAAAGACCGGGACCACATAGGTCACCGACAGCGCCCGGGCCGGGCCGGCATGCACCATCAGGCGGAAATACAGCACGTAGGCCAGCCCGGTGCAGACCACGCCGACCGCCAGCAGCGCCAGCCAGGCGCTGGGGCCCGGCGTTTGCGCCGGCCAGAACCAGGCGGTCGGCAGGGCCAGCCCCAGCGTAGCGCCCAACTGGCTGCCGGTGGCCGTGACCAGCGGCGGCAGGTCTGACAAATAGCGCTTGGTGTAGCTCGCTGCCAGCGAATAGCAGACGCAGGCCATCAGGCAGGCCAGCACCGCCCAGCCCGGGGCCACGCCAGACGCATCGGGCTTGAAGCTGGCCGTGTCCCAGGCCAGCATGGCCACGCCGACAAAGCCGATCAGCAAGCCCAGCATGCGCGAGCCGCCGGGTTTGTCACGCAGCCACAGCCAGGCGACCAGCGCGCCGAACATGGGCACCGTGGCATTGAGCAGGGCCGACAAGCCGGTGGTGATCGACAGCAGCGCGAAGGAAAAGCAGGCAAAGGGAATGCCGGAATTCAGCAGGCCGACGAAGAAAACCCGCTTCCAGTGGCGTCTGAGTTGTGGGCCCAGTCCCCTGTACAGCAGGATGGGCAGCAGGAAAGCCGAGGCGATGGCCACGCGCACACCGGCCGTTGCAAACGCACCGAACTCGATCGTGCTGATGCGCATGAACAAAAACGAAGCGCCCCAGATCGCGGCCAACAGCATGAAGTCCAGCGCCCAGGCTGGCTTGGGCTTGAGGGCGGAAACGGCTGGCGCTGGCTGGCTTGCGGGGGTGGATGTGGTGGTCAAGTCGGGCTTTGATTGGGGGGCAGAAAAGAGCGGGCAAGCGGCGGGAACGGGTAGCGGCAAAGCGCAAAGGGCAAAGGACAAAGGACAAAGGACAAAGGACAAAGGACAAAGGGAAGGCGGCGGGCTCAAAAGTGAAAAAGCCAGCCCGGTCAAAACGCTAGCTCAGGCGCCTGGTTTGCGCGGGTTGCCAGATGTTGTGCGGGTGGTTGCCAGCGCGCCTTCAAGTCTGAGCAAGGCTGTCTTGCGCGCCAGACCGCCAGCATAGCCGGTGAGCGCGCCAGTGCTGCCGATCACGCGGTGGCAGGGCACGATGATGCTGACCGGGTTGCGGCCAATGGCGCCACCTGTCGCTCGCACCGCGCCCGGCTGTCCGATGACCAGACTGATGGCGCCATAGCTGCTGGTGCTGCCGCGCGCGATGGCCAGCAGCGCGCGCCACACCGCTTGCTGAAATGCCGTGCCGCCGCTCAGGTCCAGCGGCAGGTCAAAGTGGACTTGCTCGCCCGCAAAGTAGGCGCTCAATTGCCGCGCTGCGTCGAGCAGCAGCGGATGCTCGGGTTGTCGTGGCCAGTCAGCGAGTGTGGGCGGCAGATGTTGCTGGCCCTCGAACCAGGCGCCGGTCAGGCCCTCTGGGCTGGCGGCCAGAACCATCGGACCCAGCGGGCTGGCAAAGTGACTTTGAACGGTGGCTGGGTTGAATTTCATGGCGCGTCGGGCGGGTTGCTTTGTCGGTTCGGAGCGGTCTGGCAGAGCGCTTGCGGGCGGGGTTTGAGTCTGACTCAAAATCATACGTCCGACCTTCGCGTAAACCGGCTGTTTCCGGACAATCTCGGGCGATCCGGGCCAGGCCGCCGCCTACAATTGCGCGCTTTACTTGCAGCTTTGGCAAGCAAGCCCGGCTGTGGCTCCCACCTTGTTCAGGAAACCTCGTTCATGCAAGTGACTCCCTCGATTTTCAAGGCTTACGACATCCGCGGCGTGGTGCCCTCGACGATTCATGAAGAGCTCGCCGAGGCCTTGGGCAAGGCCTTTGGCACGGTGGCGCTGGCGCAGGGCGAGCGCATGGTGGCGGTCGGCCGCGACGGTCGCCTGAGCGGCCCGAGCCTGAGTGCCGCGCTGGTGCGCGGTTTGCGCGCGGTCGGCGTTGACGTGATCGACATCGGTGCCGTGACCACGCCCCTGCTTTATTTCGCAGCCAGCACCTTGTGCAGCAGCGGCATTCAGGTCACCGGCAGCCACAACCCTAGGGATTACAACGGTTTCAAGATGGTCATGGCGGGTCGGGCGATCTACGGCGAGGACATCCAGGCGCTGCGCCAGATCATCGAGCTTGAGCGCTGGACGCTCGCGGCCGTGCCCGGCGCGCTGCAAAACGTCGACGTGTTGCCCGCGTACAGCGCCCGCATCGTTTCCGACATCAAGCTGGCCCGCCCGATGAAGATCGTGGTCGATTGCGGCAACGGCATTGCCGGCGCGTCGGCGCCCGCCATTTTTCGTGCGCTGGGCTGCGAAGTCACCGAGCTTTTCAGCGAAGTCGACGGCAACTTTCCGAACCATCATCCCGATCCGAGCAAGCCCGAGAACCTGCGCGACCTGATCGCCGCGCTCAAGGCCGGCGACGCCGAACTGGGGCTGGCGTTTGACGGCGACGGCGACCGCCTGGGCATCATCACGCAGGACGGCCAGAACATTTACCCCGACCGGCAGATGATGCTGTTTGCGCGCGATGTGCTTGAGCGCGTGCCGGGCGGCGCGATTGTGTACGACGTCAAGTGCTCGCAAGCACTGGCGCCGGCGATTGTTGCGGCCGGCGGCAAGCCCCTGATGTTCAAGACCGGCCATTCGCTGATCAAGGCCAAGATGAAGGAAGTCAACTCGCCGCTCGGTGGCGAGATGAGCGGCCACATCTTCTTCAAGGAGCGCTGGTTTGGCTTTGATGACGGCACTTACGCTGGTGCGCGCCTTCTGGAGATCGTCAGCCGCACGCCGGACGTGGCGGCTTTGCTCAATGGTTTGCCCAGCAGTTTCAGCACGCCCGAGCTCAACGTGGCTTGCGCCGAAGGCGAGCCGCATGTCTTGGTCACGACCCTGGTCGAACGCGCGCAAGCGACGGCCGACGGTGCGCCGCGTTTTCCGTCTCCCGCCGTGATCTCGACCATCGACGGGCTGCGCGTGGACTGGCCCGACGGTATTGGCCTGAACCGCGTCTCCAACACCACGCCGGTGCTGGTGCTGCGCTTTGAAGGGCAGACGCAGTCGGCCTTGCAGCGCATTGAAAAAGACATGCTGGCCCTGCTTCACAGCGTCAAGCCCGACGCCAGCTTTGCGGCGCCCGCGCATTGATGCCTCTTCGTTTGGCTGGCAGGGTTGGTACGGCCTTCAAGACTCTCATGACTCTTGCGTATCTGGTGGCTGGAACGGCTCGCATGCCGGCACGGCCTTGGCTGCGGCTTGAGCGACCTGGGTGGCTTGGGGGTTGCCTTGCCCGCAGCGCCGGGTGCTTTTGTTGAGCGCTGCCGGTTCAAACCCCGCCATGTTGCAGCCACGCCCACGCCTTGAATTTGTCGCCCGCCGGCTCTATGGCTGGCTGACGCAGCTGGCCGTGCCACTGCTGCGCCGCAAGCTCGCCCGCCGCGCCGTGGCCGAGCCGGGTTATGCCGAGGCGGTGCCCGAGCGCTTCGGCTTTTACCGCCAGCCGCCTGAGGCCGTCAGTGAGATGGTCTGGGTGCATGCCGTGTCGCTGGGTGAAACCCGAACCGCCGCTATCTTGCTGCGCGCCTGGCGCGAGCAAAAGCCGGCGCTGCGAGTCTTGCTCACCCACGGCACCGCCACCGGACGCGCCGAGGGCCTGTCGCTGTTGCGCCCGGGCGATGTCCAGGTCTGGCAGCCCTGGGACAGCCCCCCGGCCGTCAAGCGCTTTCTGACGCATTTCAAGCCGCGCCTGGGCGTGCTGCTTGAAACCGAGGTCTGGCCCGATCTGATGGCCGCTGCGGCTGGGCAGAAGTTGCCGGTGGTGCTGGTCAACGCGCGTTTGTCGCCGAAGTCACTGGCAGCTGCGCAGCGCATGGCCTGGCTGTCGCGCCCGGCCTATGCGGCGCTGGCGGCGGTTTACGCGCAGACCGCGCCCGACGCCGAGCGTCTGGCGCAAATCGGCGCACCCTGCCCGGCGGTTTTGGGCAACCTGAAGTTTGACGCCCGGCCGGATGCGGCCCAGCAGGCGCTGGCGCGGCAATGGCGCGAGCAATTGCCCGCGCCGGTGTTGATGCTGGCGAGCTCGCGCGAGGGCGAGGAGCTGGAGTTCATCCGGCAGTGGCTGGCGCTCAAAGCGCTGGCGACCCCGGCGGCAGCGCTGGCCCGGCAGGTGCGCGTGCTCATCGTGCCGCGCCATCCGCAGCGTTTTGACGAGGTGCAAGGCCTGCTCGAGCAACTTGGGCTGAAGGTCTCGCGCCGTTCGGCCTGGGCTGCCGGTCCGGCGCAGAGCAGCGAAGCCTTGCAGGCCGATGTCTGGCTGGGCGACAGTCTGGGCGAAATGGCGCTTTATTACTCGATGAGCAGCTTGGCCTTGCTGGGCGGCAGCTTCGAGCCGTTGGGCGGCCAGAACCTGATCGAGCCGGCGGCCTGCGCCTGTCCGGTCGTGATGGGGCCGCACACCTTCAACTTTGCCGAAGCGGCTGCCAGCGCACAGGCCGCAGGCGCTGCGCTGCGTGTGGCTGACATGGCGGCAGCTTGGCAGCAGGCGCTGGCCTTGCTGGGGTCGCCGGCGCAATTGCAGCGCGCCGCAGCCGCAGCCCGGGGTTTCGCTGCCAGCCATGGCGGGGCGGCGGCGCGCACTGCCAAGGCGCTGAACGACTGGCTTTAGAAGCCGCAGGCCTTGCTTGCCGAACCCCGGATGGGTGGGATGAATTGACCGGACTGAATCGGCTCAACGGGGTTTAACGGGTTACCGGGTTAACGGGTTTAACGGGCTGGGCAGTTTGTATGGTTTGAGCCTGCCGCGAGGGCGTCAGCCGCTGCAGGCAGGCGGATTCTGATCCGGCCCAGCCGACACAGGCGGCCGCCGCGCGCCGTTTACTTCACCAGCAAGGTATTGATCGGCTGCAAATCTTCAGGCCTTAGCGTGCCGCTGGCCTGGCGCAGGCGCAGTCCGCCTACCAGTACGTCGTAACGCGCCTTGGCCAGATCACGCTTGGTCTGGAACAACTGGCTTTGTGAGTTCAGCACGTCGATGTTGATGCGCACACCGACCTGGTATCCCAGGCGGTTGGCTTCCAGCGCGCTTTGGCTGGAGAGTTCGGCCGCTTCCAGCGCTTTCACCTGACCCTGTCCCGACAGAACGCCAAAAAACGCCGTGCGCGTGGCCTGCGCGACGGTGCGCCGTGCACCGTCCAGATCGCTTTGGGCCTTGTCGCTCAGCAAGAGTGCTTCGCGGATCCGGTTTTGCGTGGAAAAGCCGGAAAAGAGAGGCACGTTCAGCGCCAGACCAATGACCGTGCTGTTGGCCCTGAAGCTCCTGTCCGAGGTGGCTGTACCGCTTGGGTTTCGCGCCGTGTTGTAGTTGGCGGTCAAGTCCAGCGTGGGCTTGTGTCCCGCTTCGGCTTTGGTCACTTCAAGCCGGGCGATTTCGAGGTTGTTTTGAGCCTGCCGGATGCTTGGGTGAGCCCCTTCGGATTGCGTCACCCAGGCATTGACTTCTGCGGGCACCACGGGCGGCAGCACCAGCGGCGCTGCCAGGCCGCGCGGCGCTGTACCGGTCTTGCCGACAAGCTGGTCGAGCGCAATTTTTTTGACGCGCAAGTCGTTCTCAGCGGCGATTTCCTGCGCCAGTACCAGGTCGAAGCGAGCCTGGGCTTCACGCGTGTCGGTGATGGTCGCGGTGCCGACTTCAAAATTGCGCTTGGCCGAAGCCAACTGCTCGGCAACCGCTTCCTTTTGGGCCTTCACAAAAGTCAGGCTGTCTTGCGATGCCAGCACGTCAAAGTAAGTCTGGCTGGTGCGCACGATCAGCTCCTGCTCGGCCGTGTTCAGCACGGCTTGCGCCAGATCCACCTGTTTTTTGCTCTGCTCATAGCTGATCCAGTTGCTGGGCCGGTACAAGGGCTGCGTCGCCGTGATGGTGGCAGTTTGGGATTCAAACGCGCGGCTCAGGGTCGTACCCAGCGTGCTGCTCTGGTCGGTCATGTTGGCGTTGGCCGTCATGCTGGATGTCGGCAAGATGCCTGCCCTGGCTTGTTCGGCGCGCGCCACGTTGGCGTCGTATTGAAGTCGGGCCGACAGGTAGTTGGCGTCAAAGGCGCGGGCGGACTGGTAAAGCTCAACCAGGTTCTGGGCTTGCGCCAGGGGGGTGCAAGCCGCCCAGATGCCCGCGATGGCCAAAGTCAGGGTCGAGGAGCGGTGCAGGGTGCTTTTCATAGGGTTCCCGGGTTGTGAGCGGTAACAGTTGTAAGTCATGGACTGAAAGTCTGAGTAGCAAGGACTCTGTGGGTTCAGTAGCGCGGCACGGAGGGATCGACCTCATGCGACCATGCGTCAATACCGCCTTGCAAGTTGACCACTTCGGTAAAGCCGCTTTGAACGAGGAAATTCGCGACTTGCAGGCTGCGCATGCCGTGATGGCAAAGGCATGCCACCGGCTGCGTTGGATCGAGTTCGGCGAGGCGGGCCGGAATTTCCCGCATGGGGATGCGCAGCAGCTTGAAACCGTCTTCCTGAATGCAGGCGGTTTGCAGTTCCCAGGGCTCGCGCACGTCCAGCACCACGGGCTTGGCAGCGTTGCCGGAAGAGTGATCGAGAGAGGCTAAAACGCTGTCTCGCCAGCTCGAAAACTGGCTTGGGGATACTTGCGGAATCATGGCCAGCGCTTTCTAAGGTGCGGGAACGGGTGACAACGACGGACCGGACGCTTAGAAGCTGAAGCCCGAGGGTTCAGGGAAGTTCAACAACCGGGGCGCTACCGTGTCCCAGGCCTCGGTGTGGCCAAAAGCGTGTTCGTCCACGCGCGTGACCAGAGTCGCCCGCATGACGGGCTCGGCGCCGACAATCGCGCCCAGACGACCGCCGGCCTTGAGCAGCGCCAGCAACTCGCGCGGCACCTCGGCCACCGAACCGCTCAGCACGATGACGTCAAACGGGGCGTGCAACCCGGCCTTGGCGGCGCCGCCGTGCGCCAGCAAGCTGGCGCCGTCGAGTTGCAGAACCTCGACGTTGTAGACGCCGGCTTTTTGGAGGTTTTCGCGTGCGGTACGGGCCAGCGCAGGGTCGATTTCAAGGCTTGTGACCTGCTGCGCGCGGTGCGCCAGCAGGGCGGCCATGTAGCCGGAACCGGCGCCAATTTCGAGGACTCGCTCGTGCTTGTGCACGTTCAGGTCTTGCAGCATGCGGGCTTCGACTTTGGGGGCCAGCATGCACTGGCCGGGCTGGCTGTGCGGCGACAAGGGAATTTCCATGTCGACAAAGGCCAGCGCCCGGTGCGCCAGCGGCACGAAATCTTCGCGCTTGATCACCGCCAGCAGGGATAAAACCTGGCTGTCGAGCACTTCCCAGGGGCGGATCTGCTGCTCGATCATGTTGAAGCGGGCTTGTTCGTAGTTCATGTTGCGAGGCTTGTTCCAGGGGGCGAAAAAAAGTATTTTACCGATGACCCGGGCTCAGGCCGGCGGCTTGTCCGCGGGCTGGCGCTGAAAGAGTCGCTTGAACCACTCGGCCAGGTCGTCCAGATAGCAGTAGGCCACCGGCACCACCACCAGCGTGAGCAACGACGAGGTGATCACGCCGCCTATCACGGCCTGGCCCATGGGCGAGCGTTGCTCGGAGCCTTCGGTCAGCGCAAAAGCCAGCGGCACCATGCCGAAAATCATGGCCAGCGTGGTCATCAGGATCGGGCGCAGCCTGACCTTGGCGGCCATCAGCAAGGCCTCATGGCGCTGCAGACCCGGCATGAGTTGGCCCCTCTCGTCGATGTGCTCTTGCCGCACACGAATCGCAAAATCAAGCAGCAAGATGGCATTCTTGGTGACCAGACCCATCAGCATCACGACGCCGATGATCGAGAACATCGACACCGTCGAGCCAAACAGCAGCAGCGCCAGCACCACGCCGATCAAGGTCAGGGGCAGGGCGGTCATCAGCGCCAGGGGCTGAAAAAAGCTCTTGAACTGGCTGGCCAGAATCATGTAGATGAAGAGCACTGCCAGCACCAGCGAGGTGATCGCGTAGCCGAAGGACTCGGCCATGTCTTTCGAGGCGCCGCCCATCCGGTAGCGGTAGCCGGGCGCAAAGTTGATGCTGTCCAGAACGGCCTTGATGTCGGCGGATACTTCGCCCGCCGAGCGCTGATAGACATTGGCCGAGATGCCGACCTCGCGCGCCATGTCGCGCCGGTTGATCTGGTTGGGGCCTGTCGACTCCTTGATGCTGGCGAGCTGGTTCAGGCGCACGGGCCGGGCGGCGTCTGTGCTGGCGACAGCCGTTGCGCTGAGCAGAGGCAGTCGTTCCAGATCAGCGGCGGCATTGCGGGCTTGCGGCGCCAGGCGCACATTGACGTCATAGGTCTGACTGTCGGGCGCGCGCCAGTTGCCCACGTTTTGCCCCGCCACCAGGCTGCGAAGCGCGCTGGCGACCTGGTTGACGGAAAAACCAAGGTCTGAGGCCGCCTCGCGCCTGACCTGCACTTCCAGCGTCGGCTTGTCAGGCTTGGCGCTCGAGTCCAGGTCGACCACCCCCGGGATGGTGGCGATGCGCTGCCTGACCTGCTGCGCCAGCCGCTCCAGCTCGGCCAGCTCGGGGCCTTGCAATGAAAAATCGATCTGCTTGGTGCCGCCCACGTTCTCCATCAGGCCGATCTGCGTGACGGTGATGCCCGGCACCTGCTGCAGACGCACCCGCAGCAGCGCGGCGATCTCGTCAACGCTGCGCTGGCGCTCCTTGCGGTCGACCAGTCGCACGTAGAGGCTTGCGTACATCTTGCCCTGGGCATTGCCGCTGTTGAGCGTGGCGATCGTGTAGCGCACCTCGGGAAACTCGCGCACGATGGCATCGACCTGTTTGGCCTTGGCCTCGGTGGCTTCCAGCGAAGAACCCACGGGGGTGTAAAAGTTCACAGTCGACTCGGAAAAATCGGCCTTGGGCACGAACTCGGTGCC
>CAJAOB010000261.1 GCA_903941205.1 uncultured Burkholderiales bacterium
AAGTCCTTCACGCTCTACCTCAACAGCTTCAACAACACGCGCCTGGCCGACGCGAGCGAAGTGCAAGCCCGCCTGCGTGCCGACCTGAGTGAAGCCGTCGGTCGCGGCGCGGCCACCGCCGGCTCGGCTTCGGTCGGCGTCAAGCTTTTGCTGCCAGAGATGTTTGACCGCGAACCGGTGCAAGAGCTCGACGGCCTGAACCTGGACCGACTCGACTTGGAATGCACCCGCTACACGCCGGCGCCCGAGCTCTTGCGTGCTGACTTTGACGAAGCCCCGGTGACCGAAGTGCTGACCAGTCACCTGCTCAAAAGCAACTGCCTGGTGACCGGCCAGCCGGACTGGGGCAGCGTGCAGATCAGCTACAGCGGCCCGCAGATGGACCAGGAACGCTTGCTGCAATACCTGGTGAGTTTTCGCAACCACAACGAGTTTCATGAGCAATGCGTCGAGCGCATCTTCATGGACATCTGGACCCGCTGCAAGCCCGCCAAGCTCGCGGTGTTTGCGCGCTACACGCGGCGCGGCGGGCTGGACATCAATCCCTTTCGCACCAGCTACCCGCAGGCCTTGCCGCCGGCGGTGCGCACTGCGCGGCAGTAGCCTTCAAGACAGGTCAGGGCCGGGCGCCTGGCGCGGCAAGCTCAGGGCAAATCCTTGAAGCCGCGCAGCGGCGGCAAATCTGGAAACTCCGCCACGCGCTTGTCCTTGAGCGCCAGCACGGATTCACGCACGTGGCGGTTGCTCCAGATCGCGCCTTGCAGCCAGCCCATTTGCCTGAGCGAGTCTTCCACGCTGTGGTCACGCGCATAGTCAATGGCCTGCTTGCTGCCCCAGATGGCCACCGGCGGCTTGGCGGCGATTTCACGGGCGCAGGCCATGGCGGCGGCAAGCGTGCTCGCAGCACTGTCGCAGACCTCGTTGACCAGGCCGTAGCCCAGTGCGCGCTGCGCGCTCAGGCGCCGGCCGGTATAGGCCAGCTCTTTGACCAAGGCCATGGGCAGCAGCTTGGGCAGGCGCTGCAAGGTGCCCACGTCGGCCACCATGCCGATGTTGATTTCCTGGATGCAGAAAAACGCATCGGCGCTGGCGTAGCGCAAGCAGCAGGCGGTGACCATGTCCACTGCGCCGCCAATGCAGCCGCCCTGAATCGCTGCAATCACCGGCATGCGCAGGGTTTCGAGTTTGGTGAAGGTGGCCTGCATGTCGGTGAGCAAATCAAAAATCGCGGCCCGGCCTTCAGGGCTTTCATCGTCCATGCTGATGTCGCCGGTGAAACTTTCCAGCGCCATCCCTGCACAAAAATGCTTGCCAGTGCTCGAGATCACCAGCACCCGCGCCTCGCCGCTTTGGTGCAACTGCGTCAGCACGGCGTCCAACTCACGCCAGAACGCAGGGTTCATGGCGTTCAGCGCTTGCGGCCGGTTCAGCACCAAGTGGGCAATGCCCTCGCTGAGGCTCAATTCAAAGCAGGTCAGGGGCAAGGGCAGGGCGGTGGTGGTGGCGGTATTTTTCATGCCGCCATGTTAGGCAATTCACCGGACGCCCGGCAAGTACCCAAGTCACCCCTGAGACCTGCGGCGGCCGCAGACGGCCCGCATGCTCACCATGCAATACCGCCTGCACGCGCACATCATGAGGTTCAGCTCAGACAAGTTTTATGGCGGCCAACTGATGCCGCACCCCAGCGTGCGCCACGCTGGTTTGGAGGCTTACGACCCGCGTTTTGCGCCCGACCTGCCAGTCAGGGCCAAGAGCGCGACATCATTGCCATCACCTTGACGCGCAGCAACCCCCAAGGCGAGATCGGCTTCCTCTCAGACACCCGCCGCATGAACGTGGGCATGACCCGCGCACGGCGCAAATTGCTGCTGATGGGCGATTTGTCAACGCTTTGTAGCCATCCGTTTTTTGTGGACTTGTTGGCTTATGTGAAGCGAATGGAGGGCTATCGCACACCCCTTGAGTAGGCAAACAGGCCTGATGTTGCCGCGCTTCGATTCGTTAGCCCTAAATCGGTGCGCGCTTGCGCACTGTGCGTTTCGCCTTACTGGTAACGGTGCCTTGAGCTTCAACGTATGAATCCAGTAACCGGCGGATCATGCGCTGGTACTGTGTCTGGTGCTTGGCTGCCTCAGACTTGAAAAACTCCACGCTGCTCTTGCTCAGGGCCAGCGTGACTTTCACACCATCTTCCCGGAACGCCAGCTCGGCAGGTGACGGCAGAAAATCCGCGACCACCTCAACTTCGCCCATGGGCTCATCCGTGTAAACGATCTTCTTTTTCATAAATTGCCTTTCCTTTACGCCAATATCCTGCCCCAATGATTCGAATGACTTTACGCCTGTAGGTGAAGCGCACCGTCAAGATACCGCCACCAGCTTTGCCGATACAGTAAAAACGCTCTTCGGCTTCACTGTGCGCCATGTCTTTGGCGATAACGCGGTGCGGATCAGCGAATGCCGCCTGCGCGTCCTGGAATGACACGTGATGCTTGGCTTGGTTCTCAGCATCCTTGTTGTCATCCCATTCGAAGTGAGCCGCGGTCATGGCTCATCGTAGCATTTAGCCATAAAAAAATCCATACGTACGTATGGAGAATTCCCACTGCTGCTGGGTTTACGGCATTGGGCTTACGCCATGCTCGCTCCCCTGCAAGAAGCTGACCGGCATCGGCCAGCCCGGGTGTGCAGGTATGGTTATCCCCTAAGGTGAAAAGCGAAAAAGCGGCCCGTGAAAGCCTGACCGAAACCTTGTTTGAAAATAGCATCCAGCGGCAGTCGCAGACGGCCCGCATGCTCACAGTGCGATACCGCATGCATGAGCACATCATGGGGTTCAGCTCCGAGAAGTTCTAAGGCGGCCAACTGGTGCCGCACCCCAGCGTGCGGCACGCTGGTCTGGAGGCTTACGACCCGCGTTTTGCACCCGACCTGCCAGTGGAATTCATCGACACGGCCGGCTGCGGTTTTCTGGAAGATGTCATCCCTGAAGGCCGTTCAACGGCCAAGCCCGAAGAAGCCACTTGCTGCTGGAGCGCCTGGCGCAGTTGCTTGAGCGCTGCGACCCAACCGAACGAGATCAGCGCTGACCCTTGGCGTGATTTCACCGTACCGCACCCAAATCAACTATTGGAAAGACGCTATCGAAGACTGCGAAGTCCTGAATGATTTGCTGCTGCAACGCAGGCTCAGCGTGGGCACCGTCGATTCGCTTCAGGGCCAGGAGCGCGACATCATTGCCATCACCTTGACGCGCAGCAACCCCCAAGGCGAGATCGGCTTCCTTTCCGACATCCGCCGCATGAAAGTGGGCATGACCCGCGCACGGCGCAAGCTGCTGCTGGTGGG
>CAJAOB010000262.1 GCA_903941205.1 uncultured Burkholderiales bacterium
GGAACCGGGCGCTCGTGCTGGCGTAGCGCAGGTCGCAACTGAGCGCCAGGCCCAGCCCGCCGCCAAAGCAGATGCCGCTGATGGCCGCAATCACCGGCACCCGGCAGCGAAACAGCGCTTCCTGGGCCAGCTCCACGCTGCGGTTGTAAATCGCCACCGAGGCTTCGGAGTTTCGCTGGGTTTCAAATTCGGAGATGTCGGCGCCCGAGACAAAGGCCCGCTCGCCCAGGCCGCGCAGCAAGAGCACGCGCACCGAGTCGTCGGTCTGGATCTGCGCCAGCACGCCGGCCAGCGCCTGCCACATGGCCAATGACATGGCGTTGAACCGGCCTTCGTTGGCCAGCACGACCGTTGCCACATGGTCTTGAATAGTGTGAGTGACGCTTCCCATGGCGCTCAGACCACGCCGTCGGCATGAAACTGCCGGATGTCGCTGTCGCCGTAGCCGGCCTCCCGCAAGACTTCGTCGGTGTGCTCGCCCCATTCGGGCGCGGGCGCGACCACTTTGGCGGGCGTGCGCGTCAGCGTCACGGGTTGGGTGATGTAGTGCATTTCTTTTCCAAAGCCGGTCATCAGTGGTGTGGTCACGCCCAAGTGCTTGACTTGCACGTCTTCAAAAACTTGCGGCACGGTATAGACCGGCCCGGCGGGCACGCCCATGTCGTTCAGGCTGTCGACCCATTCGGCGACGGTCTTGTGTTTGAAAATTTCGGCCAGCGCGGCGTTGAGTCGCTCGCGGTATTTGACCCGCAGTGTTTCGTTGAGGTACTCCGGGTCGGCGAGCCAGTCCTTGCGGTCGATCAGCTGACACAGGCGCACCCAGTTGCCTTCGCCCGAAGCGCCCAGGTTGAAGACGCCGTCGCTGGCCTCGAACAGGCCCATGGGGCTGCTGGTCGGGTGGTTGTTGCCGACCTGCACCGGCAGGTCCTGGTCGTTGAGGTAGCGCGCGCCCTGAAAGTCCATCATGGCAATTTGCGCATGCAGCAGTGACGCATGCACCCACTGGCCCCGGCCCGAAACCTCGCGCTCGAGCAGGGCGGTCAAAATGCCCAGCGCCGCGTACAGCCCGGCGCTCATGTCGGCCACCGCCAGGCCGGCACGCACCGGGCCGGTTTCGGCATGGCCGGTGACCGACATCAGCCCGCCCATGCCTTGCACGATCTGGTCAAAACCCGGCCGCGACGCATAAGGGCCGTCTTGCCCGAAGCCCGAGATGCTGGCCAAAATGATGCGCGGGTTGACCGCCGCCAGCGATTCATAGTCAAGACCGAGCTTGGTCTTGACATCGGGGCGCCAGTTCTCGACCAGCACATCGGCGTCCTTGACCAGCCGCATCAGGATCTCGCGCGCGCCCGGCTTTTTCAGGTTCAGGTTCATCGAGCGCTTGTTGCGGTTGATGTTCTGGAAATCGCCCGCGTGACGGTTGGCCGCAAACATCGCCTCGTTGGGGTCGATGCCGGGGGGCGGTTCAATGCGAATCACATCGGCGCCAAAGTCCGTCAGCATGCGCACGCAATTGGGGCCGGCGCGCACCCGTGAAAGGTCAAGAACGCGAAATCGCGCCAAGGCTTGGGAGGCCTGAATTTTGGGCATGGAACGCTCAGTTGGAAAGTCGAAGAAAGGGCCGGGTGAAGCCGCTGCTGCCAAAGCGCTCGCGTTCAACCCGGCTGGCAAAAGCCAGCAAAGTGGCTTCGGCAAAGGGCCGGGCAATCAGTTGCACGCTGATGGGCAGGCCGCGCGCGTCTTGCGCCACCGGAATCACCAGCGAAGGCAGACCGAGGTAGTTGACGAAGCCTATGTAGCGGTGCAGACCGAGCAGCTCGTGCACGTCAAAGTCGGCGCTGCCCGGGCTGACGCGCGAGGCGTCTGGTACCGGCCGCGGCAGGGCCGGGGCCAGCACAATGTCGTGGGACGCCAGGTGCGCCTGGCAAAACGCCCGCGCGCGGCCGGCTCGGTCGCGCAGCGCGGCCTGGTACCAGTGCGGCGGTATCACCCGCCCCGGCAAGGCCACGGCGCTGACGCCTGCCGACAAGCTGCCTTGCGTCAAGCCGGTCTGGTGTGTGAGCGCTGCTTCACTGTGCAGCACGATCTCTGACAGCGCGCTCAGCAAGCGGTGCTCGGGCAGCTCGGTGAGGCGCTCTGTCGCGCCGTAATCAATGGCGAACTGCGCCAGCGCGGCGGCCACGCTGGCCTCCAGACCGGCCTCGGGCAGCCAGGCCTTCAGGCGCGGCGCCGGCCGGGCCGGCTGCAAGCGGCCGGGCGCCACCAGCGCGGCCAGCAGTTCGCTGGCATCTGCGGCCGAGCGGGCCAGCAGGCCCACGCCGTCCAGCGAGGGCGCCAGCGGATGAACGCCCGCCGTGTTGATCAGTCCGTGGGTGGTTTTCAGGCCCAGCAGGCCGCAGGTGGCTGCCGGAATGCGCACCGAGCCGGCTGTGTCTGTGCCCAGCGAGCCGTAAGCCATCTCGCTGGCGACTGCGACCGCGCTGCCGCTGGACGAGCCGCC
>CAJAOB010000263.1 GCA_903941205.1 uncultured Burkholderiales bacterium
CCCTGGCCCGCAAGGGCCGGGGGTGCTTTGAAAAGACGATGAAAGAACGACATGACCTTCGCTTTACTTGCAACTGTTCAGGCGCGTCGCCGCGGCCTGCTTTGGCGCCTGCATTTCTGGGCGGCGCTGATCGCCTCGCCGTTTGCGTTGATCGCCGCCGGAACCGGCTTGCTGTATGTGTTCACGCCGCAAATTGAAAGCGCCTTGTACGCCCACTTGGACACGGTGACGCCGCAGCAGCAGCGCAAACCACTGGACGACGCCGTGGCCGCCGCAAAGCAGGCCGCGCCTGCAGGCTGGACCCTGCACTCGGTCACGCCAGCGCAGGACGCTGATGACAGCGTGAAGCTGGCCTTCATGCCGCCGTCAGCGAAGGCCACCATGAAGATGGCAAGCCCGGGCGGGCAGCCGGTTCAGGGCGGACATGCTTCCCACGGCGGCCATGGCGGCGCTGAAAATGCTGTCAACGGTGCCGGCGGTGTCGATGCCAGCGGTACCGGCAAGAGCAAGCCTGAGTTTTTACGACCGAATTTTGGTTTTCCTTCCCGCTCCGTGGTGGTCTACGTCAACCCGTATTCGGCCGAGGTGCTGGGACAACTGCCGCAGGCAGAGCGCTTTAACGTCTGGGCCCGCAAGCTGCATTCGAGCTTGCTGCAGTCCGACAACTGGCGCTGGATGATTGAGCTGGCTGCGAGCTGGTTGATGGTGATGCTGGTGACCGGTGTCTTTCTATGGTGGCCCGCCGCCGGACAGCCAGCCCTGCCGCAAGCCAGTGCCAAAGGGCGTGTGGCCTGGAAGCAGTGGCACGCTTTTTTGGGCGTGAGCCTGGGGCTGATGAGCGCCGTGATTCTGACCACTGGCCTGACCTGGAGTCAGTACGCCGGCAGCCAGGTCAAGTGGGCGCGTGACGTGACCGGTCAAACGCCGCCGCGCATTCCTGCGAAGTTTCAGTCCAGCCTGCCGCCCCAAGGCCAGGCACAAGCGCTGAGTTGGCAGCAGGCTTTGCAAGCTATCCGCCAGCATGCGCCGCAGGTGTCGATGCAGATCATGGCGCCGACCGGGCCTGCGGGCGTGTGGCGCGCCAACCAGATGGACAGGGGTGACCCGAGCAAGCGTTTTGACTTGCTGGTGGACGCTTACAGCGGTGCGCAGCTTTATTACAGCGGCTGGGATCAGCAAACTGTTTTCGGTAAGGCTACCGGCATTGGAATTCCGTTTCACCGCGGTGAGTTCGGCTGGTGGAACCAGGCCCTGCTTTTCCTCTTTGGTGCGGGGGTGGTGTTTTCAATCGTCTCTGGCTGGGTCATGTACTTTCAGCGCCGCGCCCGTGGCTTGTCAGGCTTGCCAGCCTTGCTGCCCGGCGCCTGGAAAAGCGTCAGTCCGTGGGCGGCCCTGGGCGGTCTGGTGATGCTGCTGGCCTTGCCATTGCTGGCTGCATCGGCCGCGCTGGTGCTGCTGCTTGAATTCACCCTGGCCTGGCGTGCGCGGCTCAGGGCCGCTGGCAGCGCAGGCGCCTGAAATTTCTGGCGATGCCCTCCCTCAAAAACGCTGCCATGCAGGACTGGGCCCATCCGCGCAACATGACGGCCCGGCATGCCCTGGGCCTGGGGCTGGTCGTGGGCTTGCATGTGTTGATTTTTGCGGCGATCAACTCGGGTCTGGCCAGAGCAGTGCTCAGCCAGGTCCGTGCGCCTGTCGAGGCCATCCTGCTCAAAGAGATCCAACCGCAAGCACCGCCGCAGCCCAGGCGCTTGCCGCCAGCGCTCAGCAAGCAGCCCGCTCCAGCACCTTTGCCAATCAATGCGCCGGCTCCGGTGCGGGCCGATATTCCAGCCGAGGCGCCCGCAGTGCCCATGTTCGCCACGGTGCCCGCTACCGTTCACCCCACCGAGGCGCTGCGCAGCCAGCCAGCGCCCGAGCCGGCGGCGCCAGCCCCGCGCCTTCCGGCACCGCCCGCGCCCGTGCGCACGGCCGCCGGCGTCAGCACGGCCCATTGTGAAAAGCCCGAATACCCCGCCATGTCTCGCCGCCGTGAAGAAAAAGGCACCGTGACACTGCGCTTTCTGGTGAGCGTTCAGGGCCGGGTGATTCAGTCCGAAGTCGAGAACTCGTCGGGCTACAGCCGGCTCGACGAAGCCGCCCGCGCCGCTTTGTCGCAGTGCCAGTTTCGTCCGGCCACCACCGACGGCAAGGCCGAGCAGGCCTGGGCACGGATGAACTACACATGGCGCCTGGATTAGTTGCGCGCCGGCTTGGGCTCATGGCCATGCGAATCACATCATCAAAAGGAATTTCCGATATGTTCAAGTTACTCAATCACCGCTTTGTGTCCGCCGGCCTGCTGCTGAGCGGGCTGGGCTCTGCGCTCGCCTCGACCGCCGCAGGGGCGCTTGAAGAAAATCCTTATGGCTTGGGCGCGCTTTGGGCGCAGGGCGATGCTGTGGCCAAGGTGACGTTACTGATTTTGCTCATCATGAGCATGGGCAGCTGGTACGTGATTTTCACCAAGTGGCTCGAGCAGTCCCGCATGCGCAAGCTGGCCCAAGTGGCACAGGACAAGTTCTGGGCTGCGGGCACGCTGCGGCAGGGCGCCGATGCGTTGGACAAGTCCAGCCCGTTTCGTTTCATCGCCGATAAAGGCCTTGAAGGCGCGAGCCGCCATGGCGGTCTGCTGGGGGCGGTTGACTTCAATACCTGGGTGACGATGACCCTGCAGCGCGCCATTGGCACAGTGCAAAGTCGCTTGCAAGGCGGACTGGCTTTTTTGGCGACAGTGGGTTCTACGGCGCCTTTCGTCGGTCTGTTCGGCACGGTTTGGGGTATTTATTACGCGCTGGTCAGAATCGGCATGACCGGTCAGGCGAGCATTGACAAGGTGGCCGGACCGGTCGGTGAGTCGCTGATCATGACGGCGATCGGCCTGGCCGTGGCGGTACCGGCGGTGCTGGGCTACAACTGGCTGGTGCGGC
Organism: uncultured Burkholderiales bacterium; assembly: GCA_903941205.1. Taxonomy (GTDB): domain Bacteria; phylum Pseudomonadota; class Gammaproteobacteria; order Burkholderiales; family Burkholderiaceae_C; genus Polaromonas. The sequence goes on from CAJAOB010000263.1 coordinate 2,970, forward strand.
GCAACAAGGCCGTGATGGAGGAGGTCAATGCCTTTGGTTCGGACCTGCATGCAGTGCTTTTGGCCACGGCCAAGCCCTGAGCACCCGCGACCTGCCTTGCACAAGGAGCGCATGCCATGGCGATGAATGTTGGGTCTGAAGCAGACGACGAGATCATTGGCACCATCAACACCACCCCGCTGGTCGATGTGATGCTGGTTCTGCTGATCATTTTCCTCATCACGATTCCGGTGGTGACAAGCTCGGTCAAGGTCAGCCTGCCGCAAGAAAAGAATCGGGTGCGTGAAACCAAGCCGGAAAACATCATCCTTTCAGTCGATGCCAAGGGGCAAATTTATGTCTACGACACGCCCGTCAAAAACACGGCCCATCTGGTGGAGCGGCTCAAGCCCCTGGCACTGAAGGAACCCCAACCCGAGGTGCAGATCCGCGGCGACGCTCAAAGCGACTTCGAGTCGGTGGGGCGGGTGCTTTACGCCGTGCAGCGCGCGGGCATCACCAAGGTCGGCTTCATCACCGATCCCCGTTAAAGCCGGACACACAGAAAGCAGCGCATGGCCATGAACACGGGCACCAATACAGACGGCAACGAGCCGCAACTGATGATGGACATCAACACCACGCCATTGATCGATGTGATGCTGGTGCTGTTGATCATGCTGATCATCACCATCCCGGCGCAACTGCACTCGGTGAACCTGGACACCCCGGTCGCCGCTCAGCCCGCGACACGGATCGACCCCGTGGTGGTCAGGATTGATGTGGATGCCAACAACCTGATCAGCTGGAACGGTCAAGCCATGGCAGACCGTGCCGAACTGCAGCTCAGGCTTCAAGAAACAAGCGCTTTAGCGACGCATCCCGAATTGCATATCCGGGCGCATGCCAGGGCGAAGTACGAGGCGGTCGCACTTGTCATGGCCAGCGCTCAGCGCCTGGGTTTGAAAAAACTGGCCATCGTTGGAACTGAACGATTTTCAGATTGAGGCGGCAATTGGCCCGCATGGGTCATGGCGCAAGCCCGGCAGCAGTTGAGTCGGCATTGGCGTTGGCGCAGTCGGCACACACACCTCGAACGGCCAGATCAAAGTGCATGTCCTGGTAGCCCAGCGCATGCAAGGTCTCCATCGCCGTTTTTGCCGCTTTTTCCAGGTCGCTGGCGAGCAAGGCGGCGCTCAAGGGGCTGTCACGATGGCAGGCCTGGCATTCGAAGTGTGGGGTGGCATGCACGCTCGCCGGCATGGCCTGGTAGCGGCGCACGCGTTGACTGTCCACCCGACACAGCAGAAGTCCGACTTGGGTGAGGCGATCAATCAGGCGGTAGAGCGTGACCCGGTCCAAGGGCGCTTCGCTGTCATCGGCCAAGGCCATCAGCAACTGGGCATGGGTGTAACTGGTGTCGGCATGGGCCAGCAGCCAGCCCAGCACCCGGCGGGCCGCCACGGTGCAGCGCAGTCCGTGCGCTTTGAGCAGCACATCAATTGGGTCTGATGACCGGGCCAATGTGACCATAGTTGCTTTCCAATAGCTGCGCGTTGAGGTATTTATGCAACCAAGTTGCATTAGTGCATAATGCAATGCAGTTGCATTAATGAGTTTAACCATGTCCGACGCCACATCTTCCCCGACCCGGCCTGAGCTTGCCACGCAACCGGTGCGCAGTTTTCTTGCGCGGTCTGCGTGGGTCCGCATGGCTTCTACGGTACCCGTTCTGGGCCTTCTCTGGCTGCTCGTCGGATGGGCCAGTTTACAGGCGCCTCCCCTGTGAGCAGCAGGTCTCCCGACGATCTCCCGGTGGTCCGGTTGCTGGACCTCACGGTCAGCTACCGGCAGCACCCGGCGCTGCATCACATCAGCGGTCAGTTTGTTCGTGGCTCGCTCACTGCCGTAATCGGGCCCAATGGCGCCGGCAAAAGCACTTTGCTCAAAAGCATCGCCGGCATGCTGCCAACAGCGGGTCAGGTCAAAGCCCACGCAGGGCATGCGCCAGCGGCGTTGACAATCCACACGCCTGACCAGCATCTGGCTTATCTGCCGCAGCAAAGCGAGATGGACCGCAGCTTCCCGATCAACGTGTTTGACTGCGTGACCCTGGGAGTTTGGAGCCAGACCGGCGCGTTTCGCGGGCTGACACAAGGCATGTTGGCGCGCGTGGACGCCGCGTTGCAAACCATGGGGCTACAAGGCTTTGAGCGCCGCCCGGTCGGCACGCTGTCCAGCGGGCAACTGCAGCGCGCCCTGTTTGCGCGCCTGATTGTGCAAGAGGCCGATCTGATTTTGCTCGACGAACCTTTCAATGCCGTGGACAGCAAAACCGCCGCTGCCTTGCTGGCGTTGGTGCTGCAGTGGCAGCGCGAAGGGCGCACTGTGGTCGCTGCATTGCACGACGATGCTTTGGTGCGTGAGCACTTTCCACAAGCGCTGTTGTTGGCGCATGAGTGCATTGCCTGGGGTCCGACAAAAGACGTTTTGAGTGAACCGAACTTGCGACGCGCGAGGAACATGGTCGAGGCCTGGGATGAAGCTGCCGCCCTGTGCGATCGAGAGGGTGCATTGGGTGCGCTGGACTTCGATGGCCTGCTGGCCCGGCGCCTGGCAATGGCCGATCAGGTTTGACCATGGACCTTATCTTTGCCGACCTGCGCGACGCACTCATAACGCCGTTTGTCGAATTCACCTTCATGCGACGCGCCTTGGTGGCAACCTTTGCACTTTCATTGAGTGCTGCGCCACTGGGTGTTTTTTTGACACTCCGGCGCATGAGCTTGTTAGGTGATGCGCTTAGCCATGCGGTGTTGCCAGGGGTGGCCATCGGCTTCATGGTCAGCGGCTTGTCACTGACAGCCATGGCGGCGGGTGGTGTGCTGGCCGGCATGCTGGTCGTGGCAATTGCGGGGGCAGTCAGCCGATTTACCCTGCTCAAGGAAGACGCCAGCCTCGCTGCCATTTACCTGCTGGCGTTAGCCCTGGGCGTCATACTGATTTCCAGACACGGCACACAGCTTGACCTGCTGCATATCTTGTTTGGCAGCGCACTGGGTGTTGATGAAGCCGGATTGATGCTGGTGGCAAGTGTCTCCACAGTCACTGTGTTGCTGTTGGCCGCC
>CAJAOB010000264.1 GCA_903941205.1 uncultured Burkholderiales bacterium
AGCGGCTCGGTGGCAGCGCCAGATTCAGGCACGGCGGGATCACCAGGTTGAGCAAGGGCCAAGGCAAGGCTCCAAAAAATAAAACGAACGGTCAGCGAGTGCGGCAAGCCTACAGCCAAGGCCGCGCTGCGCGCATAGGGAAGCCCCCGACGAAACCGTGTCGCCCGGGAGACCGGGGCGGCCCGGCGCTGCTTAAGATCTCACTTGCGAAAGTCGCACCTGCCGACCTGCCGACCTGCCGACCCGCCTGTCGGGCTGCGCCTGCCGGACCCAGGGATGACAGAAAGACCAACAAGCCCCAAGCCACAACCAAGGAACTCAGCTATGAATCAGCCCCAGTCAAGCCACTGCCAGTCCCCCATCCGAGCCTTCTTTGCCGAACTTTGGCAAGGCACGCGTCGCACGCTGCTAGGCCTGGGCCTGCTGGCGGCGGGTACTTGCGCCTGGGCGGCGTTTCCAGAAAAGCCGATCCGCATCGTCATCGGCTTTCCGGCGGGTGGCCCGCTGGACCAGCACGCCCGGCTGATCACCGAACGCCTGCAAACCGTGCTGGGCCAGCCCATCGTGATCGACTACAAGTCAGGCGCTGGCGGCACCGTGGGTGCGCAAGACGTGATGAAAGCCGCTCCCGACGGCTACACCCTGATGCTGGCCAATACCGGCGTGATGGTTATCAACCCCGGGCTCTACACGCGCCTGCCTTACGCCACGCTCAAGGACTTCACGCCGATTGCCCGCACCGCCATGCAGCCGCTGGCGCTGCTGGTCAACCCAAAATTGCCGGTCAGCACGCTCAAGGAATTTGTCGACTACACGCGGGCCCGGCCCGGGCAGGTCAACTATGGCTCGGCCGGCAATGGCGGCATCAGCCACCTGGTGCCTGAAATGTTCAAGACCTCCACCGGGCTTTTCATGGTTCATATTCCCTACCGCGGCAGCGCACCAGCCTTCACCGATTTGATGGCCGGCCAGGTTCAGTTCATGGCTGAGTCGATTCCGCAGGCGGCGGCTTATCACAAGCAAGGCAAGGTGCGCGCGTTGGCCGTGACCAGCCGCGAGCGCAACCCCGCCCTGCCCGAGATACCGACCGTCATCGAGTCGGGCATCAAGGGCTTCGAGGTGGTCGGTTTTTATGGTTTTCTGGCGCCAGCCGGTCTGCCCAAAGACGTCACCGCCAAGTTGAGCGACGCCTTCAGGCAAGTTATGACCAACCCCGAGATCCGCAACCGCATGGTGGCGCAGGGCGCCGACCCGGCTTTCATGGGCAGCGAAGAGTTCACCAAGTTTCTGGAAGCTGAAATGCCGCGCTGGGCCCAGGCAGTGAAAGCCTCGGGTGCGCGCATGGACTGAGCCAGCCCCAGCCAGGCCGCCCGTCAAAACCTGATGCGCCGGACCGGCAGCGTCCGACCCGGGATTCCGGGAGTACTTACTCGAAAGTCGGCAGGCGCGGCTTGGCCACCGGTTTGCCCGCCCCCACCCAGGCGTCGAAGCCGCCGCCCAGGGACTTCACAAACAAGTAACCCATGTCATGCAGCGAGCAGGCCGCCAACGCGGCGCGACCGCTGGTCTTGCAATACAGCACGATCCTGAGATCGCGCGAGCTCAGTTCGGGGTTGCTGCCGAGCTTGAACTCCAGCAAGCCGCGCGAGGCATGTACCGCCCCGGGAATGTGCCCGGCGGCGAACTCGTCGGCCTCGCGCACATCGATCAGTACATCGGCCGCAGCGATGGCTGCTTCAGCCTCGGTGATGGGAACTTCCTCGATGCGCGCCTTGGCGCTGGCGACCAGATCGTGGGCTGTTTTCATAAAACTTCTTTCGGGTGTTTCGTGGTGGGGCGAAGTCGCCGATGCGGCACAAAAACTGACTGGAATAACTTTAACTTTTCGCAAGCTGCTTGCAAGCGCGGCCGGGAGCCGCGGTCATCCGGCGCTGGACGACGAGCGAAAGCACAGGGAGGCGCAACCCACCCGGGCGTTAAGATCACTCGATACCTCTACCTTGCAAGTTCAAGCGCCGGGCTGCAGGGGTGGCGCCAACCCAATAACCATCCTCCCCATGCCACCCATTCTTTATTTCTTTGCACTGTGCAATCTGGTCATTGGCACCGGCGCCTTTTTGCTGGGCGGCATCGTCCGGCCCATCAGCGAGTCGCTGGACATCAGCGTGGCGGCTGCTGGCCAGGCGATGACCGCTTATGCGATTGCCACGGCCGTACTGGCACCCATGCTGATCGTGCTGACGTCGCGCTGGTCGCGCAAACGCGCCATTGAGCTGGCCCTGCTGCTGTTCACCGTAGGCGCCCTGATTTGCGCGCTCGCGCCCAATTTGCTGATGCTGTTGCTCGGCCGGGTCATGATGGGTGCCGGCGCCATGTTCACCGCAGCCGCGGCGGCCCTGACGGTGTCAATGGTGGCGCCAGCTTTGCGCGGCCGGGCGCTGTCAATCACTTTTTTAGGCACCAGTGTGAGCTACGCGGTCGGCATTCCGATCGGCGCCTGGCTGGGCTTCGAATACGGCTGGCGCGTGCCCGTGGGCCTGGCGGCTGTGGCAAGCCTGGGCGCGCTGCTACTGGCAAACCGCCTGGTGCCGGCAAACATGGCCAGTGCAGGTTCAGGTTTTGTCGGCTTCCGGGAGGCCGCCTTGCAACCCGCGGTATGGCTCGTATGGCTGCGCACCTTGCTTCACTTCGTGGCTATCTTCAGCGTGTTCGCGTACATCGGGCCGGTGCTGCAAGCGCTCAATCCTATGAGCTCTGGCGAGTTGTCGCTGACGCTGGCAGCCTATGGCTTAGCCGGCATCGCAGGTACGCTCTCGGGCGGCTGGGCCAATGACCGCTTTGGCGCGATTCGCAGCTCGGCTGCACATCTGACGCTGATGGTGCTCATGATGGCCTTGCTGCCGCTGACCCAGGGGCGCATTTCCCTGACCTTGCTGACCCTGATGATCTGGGGCATGGCCGGCTTCGGCATGTTGGCACCCCAGCAAAGCCGGCTGGCCGGGCTTTCAGCCACCCAGGCGCCGCTGCTGCTGAGCCTGAACGGCTCCATGGTTTATGTGGGTACGGCGCTGGGCAGCGTGATCAGCGGCGCCCTGATCGGAACGCTGGGTTTTGACAAACTGTCCTGGGTCGGCCTGCCCTTTGGCCTGCTGGCCTTGCTCACACTGGCGTTCGAACAGAGGCCTGGCCTGTCGAAGGCCCAGGCCTCGAAGGCAGGCTGAACGCTGCGGCACTGACCCCAAACCCCCAAAACCCTGAACCCGAGTCCGTGAGCCCAAGCCCATGAACCTGAACCCGTCGATGACTGATCTCGGCCTGGCCCGCGAGCAATGGCAGCAGTTGCAAAGCGCGCTGGCGCAACTGCGTGCCGAAACGCTGGCGGTGGCGGCGTTTTCGGCCCTGGCGCAAGAGCAGCACAGCCTGCGAAGCGCCTTGCCGGCGCGTTTTGACGAGGTTTTGATGCAGCTGCTCAACCGCCTCGAGTCCAGCGCGCTGTTCACGGAAGAAAGCTGCTCTTTCAGCCGGCAGGATTTGCTCGGCAGCCTGCAAATGTGGCTGGACAAAGCCGCGCTGCGTCTGGCCCCAGCCTGAACATGGGCCCGGGCGCTAACGGCCCATGGGGCAGCGCCCCGACACTGTCTTGCCAAGACTCTTATCATTGAGGCCATGCGCTTTTTTTGGCTCGCCCTGCTGATCGTCCTGCTGCCCTTGCGCGCCTGGACCGGCGGGCCAATGGCGGCTGGCATGCACACACAGGCCTTGCAGGCGCAGGCCGCGCACAGCAGGGCTGTGAAGCTGCAAGCGCATCAAGTCACTCAAGCCCCTCAATTCCCTCAATTCCCTCAAGGCCTTGAAGCCGGCAAAGTCCATCACGATCGTCACGATCATCAGGGGCATCGGGCGCACGACGCTGGCAAAGCTCATGAAGCTCACGACCTTCGTCACGGGCACGAGGCTCAACCGGCCCACTACGCCGGTGCAGCCAGTTCAGCCTCCGCAGACTGCCCGGGTCACGATGGGGATCAGGTTGCGCACGGGGCGGGGCATGGCGACAGCGGCGGGTCGGGTCACGCTTGCCAGGCTTGTGCCGATTGCAGCGCCTGTCACACCCCGGCGCTGGCCCAGTCAGTGACCGGGTTCAGGCACGTGCAGGGCTCGCCGGCCTTGCCACTGGCCCCCCGGGTGCAGTTCACCAGCGCCGATGCTGCGCCGGGTCACAAGCCACCCATCGCCTGAGGCCAAGGCCCGAACTGGGTCGGTACTTGCTCCCCGGAACGCTGCCCAGCGGCAGTGCTTGCGGGTTTTGGGCTCCAGCGCTTTGCTCAACAGGCCAGCCGCCGGACGCCTCTTTAGCCACAGGAGAATGTCTTGAAAACCCATTTGATCAGCCCGAAGTACGCCCGCCAAACCCAGCGCTGGCGGGGCTTTGCTGCACTACCCTTGCTGCCCCTGCTCGTCGCCATGGGCGGCCTGGCGCAAGCGCAGTCCGCGCCTTACCCGGTTTCACTGCCAGACCCCAGCCCCACCGCGCAGGCCGCCGACCCCCGCTCGCCCGTTCCGGCGGCTGTGCATCGCTCGGCCGCCACCGAGCTGCAAGGCGGCGTGGAAACCGGCAGCGTCGACTGGCGACGCGCCAACGACGAGGTCGGCCAGTTCAAGCGCGGGCATATCGACTTGCTCAAGCTCGAGCAGAGCGAGCCGGCCAAAACGCCGGCAGCCGATGCGGCAAGCGCCGCCCCGCCTCCTTCCCAAGCCCCGGCAAGCGCGGCAGCAGCAGCCACAAAGGCCACGGCCTTGCCGCTGCAGTCAATTCCGCAGCCGGGCACAGACGGCAGCGCCGAAATGGCTGATCTGCTCAAGGCGCCGCTGAGCGCCGAGGCTGCGGTGCGCGTGGCCTTGCTCAACAACCCGGGCCTGCAAATCGCGCTGGGGCAAGAAGGCGTGAATATTTCCGGCGCAGTGCCCGAGCAGCATCCCGCGAAATTGCAGGCGCGCCAGCAGATCGTGCGGCTGTCAACGCAAGTGCGGCAGGCCTGGACGTCTGCGGTGGCCGCCGCGCAGACCGTGGATGCGCTGACACAGGCCCGGGACGCTGCCGAAGCCAGTGGTGCGCTGGCCAGGCGGCTGGCCCGGGTCGGCAACTGGAGCCGCTTGCAGCAAGCGCGCCAGCAGGTGTTTTTGGCCGAAGCAGCGGCCGATCTGGCCCGCGCGGAACTGGCGGCTTTTGGCGCACGAGAAAAGCTGGTGGTCTTGCTCGGTTTGTGGGGCGCGCAGGCGCAGTTTGCGCTGCCGGCGCAGCTGCCCGAGCTGCCGGCGCAAGCGCGCGAGCTGCCCGACATCGAAACCCGCGCCCTGCAAGCGCGCAGCGACTTGGCGCTGGCCGCCGGCGCCTGGCAACGTCAGCGCAGCGCCCGCAGCCAGAGCGGCATCGACGCCTGGTGGGACGCGCTGCGTGACGACGCCCGGCTGCGCGAGATGGCAGTCAAAGCCCGCAGCGAGGCGCGTGAAACCTACCAGCGCTACCGCAGCCACTACGCGCTGGCGCGCTTGCAGCAAGACGAGCTGGTGCCGCTGCGCCAGTTCATCAGTGACGAAATGCTGCTGCGCTACAACGGCATGCTGGGCAGCGTTTTTGACGTGCTGGCCGACGCCCGCGCGCAGGCCTTGGCCCGCAATAGCGCCATCGAGGCGCGGCGCGATTTTTGGCTGGCCGACGCCGCGCTGCAAAGCCTGCTGGCCGGCGTCTCGCCCGGCCCGGCTCTTGACGGGGCCGCTTCGGCCGCTAGCGCCAGCAAAGCCGGGTCGGCCGGGCATTAGGGCATCAGAGCTTTAAGACTTGGCCGCCCCGCTCATCCAATCCATCACCGGACCTTTCACATGAACCGAAGAAATTTTTTCAATACCGCCGCCGTCTCCGGCATGGCCGGTCTGTCCGCCGTGGCCGCCAGCTCGGTCAGCAAAGTCGCCATGGCGGCCCTGCCCGAGCCCGCCATGATGGCGCACACCCACACCGCTGCGCCCCTGGCGCCGCCCAACGGCCAGCCTTACCGGCCCGTGGTCACGCTCAACGGCTGGACCCTGCCCTGGCGCATGAACCAGGGCGTCAAGGAGTTTCATCTGGTGGCCGAGCCCGTGGTGCGCGAGATGGCGCCCGGCTTCAAGGCCCATATGTGGGGCTACAACGGCCAGAGCCCGGGGCCGACCATTGAGGTGGTCGAAGGCGACCGGGTGCGCATTTTTGTCACCAACAAGCTGCCCGAACACACCACCATCCACTGGCACGGCCAGCGCCTGCCCAACGGCATGGACGGCGTGGCCGGCCTGAACCAGCCGGCCATCCCGGTTGGCAAGACCTTTGTCTACGAGTTCGAGGCGCGCCGGCCCGGCACCTTCATGTACCACCCGCATGCTGACGAAATGACGCAAATGGCCATGGGCATGATGGGCTTTTGGGTGACGCATCCCAAGCTCGACAAACAAGGCAAGCATCCGCAGATCGACAGCGTGGACCGCGACTTTGTGTTTTTGCTCAACGCCTATGACATCGAGCCGGGCAGCATGACGCCCAAGATCATGACCATGCTGGACTTCAATTTATGGTCCTGGAACAGCCGGATTTTTCCGGGCATCGACACGCTCAACGTGCGCCTGAACGACAAGGTGCGCATCCGCGTGGGCAACCTGACCATGACGAACCACCCGATTCATTTGCACGGCCACGAGTTCACCGTCACCGGCACCGACGGCGGGCCGACGCCCAAAGCCAGTCGCTGGCCAGAGGTGACCGCCGACATGGCGGTGGGCCAGATGCGGCAGCTCGAGTTTGTGGCAGATGAAGAAGGCGACTGGGCTTTTCATTGCCACAAGAGCCACCACACCATGAACGCCATGGGCCACGAGGTGCCAACCCTGATCGGCGTGGACCATCGCGGCCTGGTGAAAAAACTCCAGAAATCGATACCCGACTACATGGTGATGGGCGAGCGCGGCATGGCCGACATGGGCGAGATGGAAATGCAGATACCCGACAACACCGCACCCATGATGACCGGCAAGGGCCCTTATGGCGGCGTGGAAATGGGCGGCATGTTCAGCATGCTCAAGGTGCGCAAAGACCAGAAACCCGGCGACTACCAAGACCCGGGCTGGTACCGCCAGCCGCCCGGCACCCAGGCTTATGAATGGACCGGCGCCCTGCCCGCGATGCCGCACAGCGCCGCGGCGCCAGCGTCGCCAGCAGCAAGCCCTGCGCCCGCCACCACAGAAGTCCAGATCCGCAAACCGCCGGCCTCTGGCGGCGGCCACAACGCGCACCACTGAAACTTTTTCAACAAGGACAACTCATTCATGAACAACATCGAAAGCACGCCCCGCAAGGGCTGCAGCCTGGCACTCACGCTGGCCGTGGCACTGAGCTTGACCGTGGCACTGAACACAAGCCCGGCCATGGCCCATGGCGACAAGGCAGCCAGCACGCGCGTGGTCAAGGAGCAAAAGCCCTGGGGCATTGCGGGCGACCTCGCCATGGCCAAGCGCACCGTCACCATCAGCATGGACGACAAGATGCGTTTCACGCCAGACACACTGAGCTTCAAGCAAGGCGAGACCGTGCGCTTCATTGTTAAAAATCAGGGCAAGCTGCTGCACGAGCTGGTGATCGGCACGCGCGAAGAACTCGATGCACATGCCAAACTGATGGAAAAATTTCCGAACATGGCGCATGACGAGCCCTACATGGCCCATGTGGACCCGGGTCGCCAAGGCGGGCTGGTCTGGACCTTCAACCGGCCGGGCGACTTTGAGTTCGCCTGTCTGGTGGCCGGGCATTTTGCCGCCGGCATGAAAGGCCGCATCAAAGTAGCAGCGCGCTGACTCGCTCACCGTTTTAGCAATCCACTCAGGAGACCTGCACATGCAAAGACGACAAATTCTCGGCGCCTTCACCGGCATGATCGGCATGGTCGGACTGTTCGGTGCAGTCTGGCCGCCCGCCGCCCACAGCGCCGAACCCAAGACAGACAAAAAACCCCAGATCGAAGTCTGGAAAGACCCGGACTGCGGCTGTTGCAAGGAATGGGTGAGCCATCTGCAGGCCAACGGTTTTGCAGTGCAGGTCAACGACACCGGCAACACCGCCGCACGCAAGCGCCTGGGCATGCCGAGCGCGCTGGGCTCCTGCCACACGGGCTTGGTGAACGGCTATGTCATCGAGGGTCATGTGCCGGCGCGAGAAATCCTGCGCCTCTTGCGTGAAAAGCCCGTGGCGCTGGGTCTGGCGGTTCCTGGCATGCCGGTGGGCTCGCCCGGCATGGACGGCGCACTTTACGGCAATCGCCGCGATCCTTATGACGTGCTGCTGGTTGACCGAAACAGCGGCACCCGCGTTTATGCGAGCTACCACCGCCAGAGCCGCAAAGCCTGAGCCCTGCCACCCCAGCCCGCCACCCCCTTCCACCTTATCTGGCGCCCGGCCTGGCGCCGCCAAGCTTCAGGAGATGCCATGACAAACCCTTCATCCCGTTTTTACCGCAGCGCTTTGAACCTTCTGCCACGCCAGGGGCTGCTGGCCCTGGCACTGGCCAGCGCTGCCCTGGTCGCCATGGCCCAGGCCTTGCCCACCGCCGAAGGCGAAGTGCGCAAGGTCGACAAAGCCGCGGGGAAGATTTCGCTCAAGCATGGCGAGATCAAAAACCTGGACATGCCGCCCATGAGCATGGTCTTTCAGGTCAAGGACCGGGCGCTGCTGGACAAGGTGAAAGCGGGCGACAAAGTCAGCTTCACCGCCGATCAGATTGACGGCAACTACACGGTGATATCGATCGAGCCGCGCAAGTGAAACCGACTGGCCTGGGCTGGGACTGGCCCGACCCGACCCCGCCTGAACTGGGCTGGCTGGCGGGGCATCGCCATTAGCCGATGATTGTTTTATGAAATTTAATAGTTATTAATTGCTATTTTTGATAAAAATATAGCTATAAATTAGTATTTTCTGTCAACTTCCCTTTAAGATCAGCGGCTGAAAGAAAGACCCGGACGGTCTTTTTCATGACAACCGGTCAAGGGAGGTCTTGTGCAATTCATCTGGATTTCAGACGCCACCGTAGCAGTCAAGCGCGTATCGATCAGCGCCCGAAAGGCAGCGCTGATCCTCATCTCAGCGATCCTGGCGCTGGTGCTGCTGGGCGCGGGCTTGCACTTCGTGATCTTTCGCCTCGCGCTGGTTTATGACCCCGGGCTGGCGCTCAGCCTGGGCGGCGTCACCACCGAAGCGGAGCACCAAAAAACGCAAGCCGAGCACCGCGAGCAGCTCGAAAAACTGCGCCAGGCTCTGGGCGCCACGCTGCAAGAAGTCAGGCAACTCGAGGGCCTGAAAAACAATTTCATGGAGCTCGCCACGCCGGTAGACCTGCGCAGCAAGCCCAAGCCCGCCGACGAAAGTCGGGGCGGCCGCGGCGGGCCCTGGCTGTCGCCCGGCTTTCAACTGCGAGCCCCCCGGGGCCTTGAAGGCGATCTGGCGGCGGCGGTGGATGAGTTCACGCGAACTGCGACGGACGTGCAAAAACTAGCCCCAGGCTGGACAAAGCAAATCGACTGGCTCAGCGGGCTGCCCACCGGCTTGCCCATCTTGCAGCCGCACCACACCAGCAGCGCCTACGGCATTCGTCCGGACCCGATCACCGGGCAACTGGCCATGCACGAAGGTGTTGACTTCGTGGCGGCCCTGCATACCCCGGTGCTCGCCTCGGCCGGCGGCACGGTGACGCGGTCGGGCTGGGACGAGGCTTACGGCAATGTGGTCGAGATCGAGCACCTGGAAGCTTTCACCACCCGCTACGCCCACCTGAGCAAACGCCTGGTGAGCATCGGTCAGGCGGTGCAGCGGCAGGAAAAAATTGGAGAACTGGGCAACACAGGGCGCTCCACCGGGCCGCACCTTCACTATGAAGTCCTGCGCCACGGCCGGGCCATCAACCCCGCGGCTGTGTTGCCCAAGGACAGCCTGGTGACTCGGCGCTAAAGCCTGCCTGGGCGCGGGCAAAAACAAACAAGAAAAACAAGGAATCCACCATGCTCAAGAGCCTGAAAAAACTCGGACTGCCATCGCAGGGCAGCGCAAGCGAGCGCTTTGACACCCTGGTCGGCTACAGCACACACATTCAAGGCCGTCTGCTGCTGATTGAAAGCGCACGTATTGACGGCAAAGTCATGGGCAATGTAGAGACGGTGCCGGAAAACAATGTCACCGTGGTGGTGGGCGCGCGTGGCGAAGTCATTGGCGACATCAGCGCCTACCGGGTGGTGGTGGCCGGCAAGGTCAGGGGCAATATCAACGCCGTTGAACGCGTTGAATTGCAAACGGAATGCCTGGTGCAAGGCGATATCTCGTATGGCGCACTGAGCGTTCATCTGGGCGCACGGCTCCAGGGCCTGGTCATCCAGAAGGAAAAGGAGACAGCGCCCGATCAGGGCGTTCAGGGCGTTCAGGCCATTCCAGCCCTTCAGGCAGTCCTGACACCACAGGAAGTTCAGGCAGATCAGACGGTTGAAGCCGGTCCTCCCAGCGGGGCGATCCCCCTGACGCCATTCGACACAAGCGTTCCTGGAGCCGCTTTCACCCAGGCCGCCCATGCCGGCGCTGTCCTAAGTGGCGCCACGTCGGGCAGCGTGGCTGCCACGGTCTTCGAGGAGCCCGGGCAGATCAGCCCGGCCTGAACGAATCGGGCCCTGCAAGCAGCACCAGGCAAGCGACTGCGGTCCAAGGCGTCGGCCAGCTGAACAGCGCCCCGAGTTTGTGGGTATGCTGTCGGCAACCGAGTCATGGAAAACGTGAAAATCTTGCCAAACATTCGCTTGCCTATGCTGCTGGCTCTGGTTGGCAGCGCCCTGCTCAGCGGCTGCGCCGCCCTCAATCCGTCGCTGCATGACTACCAGTTCAGATACGACGAAGGAACCCTGCGCGAAACCCGCTCCGCCGACGGCGATTGCAGCATCACCGCCAACGGGAAAATCAGTGTCGGTTTTGGTCACGAGTTTGCCAACATCGTCAAGCGACTTGAAAAAGTTCAATGCAAGACAAAAACCGTGTACCTCAACTCCACCGGCGGCCTGGTGGTGCCCGCGCTTCAAGCCGGGGCCCTGATCAGAAAGCAGGGTTACAGCACGGCGGTGGCGGAGGGCTCTGGCAAATGCCAGTCCGCCTGTGGCTTCATTTATATTGCCGGCGTGGAGCGCATCTCTCGGGGCCGCAATGCGCTGAACTGGAGCGGCAACGAGATCGGGCTGCACCAGATCTCCCGCAAGGACGCCAGCGACGGCAGCAAGTCCTGCCTGACGGGCGAGACCATGGATGCAAAAATCGTCGCGCTGATGCGGCGTTACATAGGCGCCATGCTGCCCAAGCGCGGCGCCGAGGCTTATTTCAAGAGCATGATGGAGACAGACTGCCAAAAGATCCGGTTTTTTACGCCCGAAGAACTGCTCAGCCTCGGCATTTCAACCCGGTCCTGACCCTGGCCCGCGGCTTGCCACGGCGCGCCAAAGCCATGCCAGCCCGGCCATCAACCCCCCACATCCCCCCCCCCCCCCCCCCCC
>CAJAOB010000265.1 GCA_903941205.1 uncultured Burkholderiales bacterium
ACTAGGCTTGGCGGCGACAACGGTCGCTGGGAAGTGTGCCTACCGTAACCGCGCCCGTGGGCGGCCCGCGCGCCGCCCACCAACCAAGGAGCAATCAACATGGAACTCGATCGTACCACATTCGCGCATTGGTTCAGCATCCCGCGCGCCAGCCGCAGCCCGGTGCCGAAGGCCGACCCCAACGCGCCACGCTTCAGCATCCACCGCAGCCATCGCGGCAAGGTGCTGGCCGAGGCTGACACCGAAGAGCGCGCCATCCAGTTGGCCGCAGCAATGGACGCTGGATACGTCCGAGATCGTCACGCGCCGCTGAACCAGCGCTGGCTTGAGCTGGACGAGGGCAGGCTCTTTCGACCCGTCTGACGCAACCGGGGCGGCCTTCGGGTCGCCCCAAACTTTTTTGCATTTGGGGGTTGCAATGCCTGATTGCATGTGCCACATACTGCCTATCAGCAACGGAGACCTACCATGTGCAACTCGACCAACTGCTCGCACGATGACCTCAACGACGATGTCTTCGACATCTTCGGCCTGACCGCTCCGGCCGCCGTGGCCGCGCCCGTCGCGTTCGACACCGTGCTGGCCGACGCCCAGATCGCCAACACCCGCCAGTTCAAGGAAACCTGCCCGGCCTGCCGTGGCAGCGGCGTGTTCCGCAGCTACAGCGGCCGCGTCGTCGGCGACTGCTTCAAGTGCAAGGGCAAAGGCGTGCAGTTCTTCAAGACCAGCTCCGACGACCGCGCCAAGGCCCGTGACGCCGCCGACGCCCGCAAGGCGAAGGTCGCCGCCAGCGCCGCCGATCAGGCCGCCGCGTGGCTCGAAGCCAACCCGGTCGAGGCCGCTTGGATGCACCAGCCGGTCACCGGCGACTTCACCTTCCACGCCGACATGCTGGCCGCGCTGATCAAGTACGGCAGCCTGACCGAGCGTCAGGAAGCCGCCGTCCGCAACGCCGCCGCCAAGAGCGCCGCGCGCAAGGCCCAGTGGGCCGCCGAGAAGGCCGGCCGCGACGCCGCCGCGCCCGTCCTGACCATGGACAAGATCCGCGCCGGCTTCGACAGCGCCGTGCAGCACCTGAAGCGCCCGAAGCTGCGTATCGCCAACGTCCAGTTCTCGCTGGCCCCGGCCACCGGCCGCAACGCCGGTGCCATCTACGTCGTGCGCGCCAGCAACGACACCTACCTCGGCAAGATCACGCAGGATGACCGGTTCATCACCTCGCGCGACTGCACCGCCGCCGACAGCGAGATTGTCGCCCGCGTCGCCGCCGACCCGGCCGCCGCCGCCACCGCCCACGGCCACGAGTTCGGCCAGTGTTCGTGCTGCGGCCGCGAGCTGACCAACCCCGAGAGCGTCGCTCGCGGCATCGGCCCCATCTGCGCTGAGCGGTGGGGCTGGTGACCTTCAAGCCGCACGACTACCAGAAGGAGGCCCTCGCGCACCTGTACAAGGAGCGCAGGGCCGCCCTGTGGATGCCCATGGGCGGCGGCAAGACCGTCACCACCCTGACGGCGCTGGAGGCGCTCTCCGTGGTCGAGGACGTGTACCCGGCGCTGGTGCTGGCACCGCTGCGCGTTGCGCGCTCGACGTGGCCGGACGAGGTCAAGAAGTGGCCGCACCTGTCCCACCTGCGCGTCAGCGTCATCACTGGCACGCCTAAGCAGCGTCAGGCGGCGCTGGACACACCGGCCGACATCTACACGACCAACTACGACAATCTTGTGTGGCTCGGGGAGGCGCTGGGCGACGCATGGCCGTTCAAGACAGTCATCGCCGACGAGTTCACCCGCCTGAAGTCCTTCAGGCTGCGTCAGGGCGGCTCACGGGCGCGTGCGCTGGGTCAGGTGGCCCACACGCACGTCACGCGCTTCATCGGCCTGACAGGCACCCCTGCGCCCAATGGCGTGAAGGATCTCTGGGGACAGGTCTGGTTCCTCGACAAGGGCGAGCGGCTGGGCCGCACGTTCAGTGCTTTCAGCGAGCGCTGGTTCCGCAAGGGCTACGACGGCTACAGCCTCGTGCCCTA
Source organism: uncultured Burkholderiales bacterium (assembly GCA_903941205.1). GTDB lineage: Bacteria > Pseudomonadota > Gammaproteobacteria > Burkholderiales > Burkholderiaceae_C > Polaromonas. The sequence continues at coordinate 2,027 of CAJAOB010000265.1, forward strand.
CGACCACACGCAGGAGGAGGTGCAGGAGCGGCTGAAGGACATCTGCCTGACCGTGCGCGGCCTGCAGGTCGATGAGCCC
>CAJAOB010000266.1 GCA_903941205.1 uncultured Burkholderiales bacterium
CGCCGCGCTGCTGCAGCGCCCGCGCTACGCCATCGTGGCCTTGTTCACGCTCGAATACGCCATCGCCCGCTTGTGGCTGAGCTGGGGCGTCCGGCCCGCCGCCGTGATCGGCCACAGTGCTGGCGACTACGCGGCTGCCTGTCTGGCTGGCGTGATGTCGCTGCAAGACGCGCTGTCGGTGGTGGTGTTGCGCGGCCAGCTGTTCGAAGCCGTGCCACCGGGCGGCATGATGGCGGTCGACCTGCCCGAGGCGCAGCTGCGCGAGCAGATGCAGGGCCTGGAGCTGGACCTGGCGGCTGTCAATGCGCCCGATGCATGCATTGCCTCTGGCGCGCTGCCGGCGCTGCAAGCCTTGCAGGACCGGCTGGCAGCGCAGGGTCTTGATGCGCGGCGCCTGCACATTGAGGTGGCCGCCCATTCGCGCCTGCTCGACGGCGTGTTGCAGACTTTTCGGGAGCGCATGCAGCGCGTGCGGCTCCGGCCGCCCACGATGGCCTTCATCTCCAACCTCGACGGCCAATGGGCCACGCCCGACACGCTGACCGACCCGGAGTACTGGGTCCGCCACCTGCGGCATACCGTGCGTTTTGCCGACGGCATGCAAGCCTTGCTCAAGCTGCCCGAGGCCGTCCTGATTGAAGCCGGGCCAGGCCAGGGCCTGTGCGCGCTGGCTCGCTACCAGACCGCCGGCGCCGGGCGCGGCATCTGGCCTTCGACCGCCAAGGCCCATGAAGTGCATGCCGATTTGCCGGTGATGCTTAGCGCCGCCGGCGCGCTGTGGACGCGCGGCCTCGCGCTGGACTGGCCTGCCGTGCGCGGCAGTGGGCCCGTCCGCCGCGTTTCACTGCCCAGTTACGCCTTTGAGCACCAGCGCCATTGGGTGGAGCCGGGTGCGGTACAGGCCATCCGGGCTGATCAGGCTGGTCAGGCTGATCAGGCGATGGCGTCCTTGCCGTCTCAGGCAGCCGGCCAAGCCACAGAACCCTCGCCAGCGTCCTTGCCGCCACGGCTTGCCGCCGCTTTCACGCGTTTGCCCGAGCGCGCTGACTGGTTGCAGCAGCCGCACTGGGTGCCCGCTGCCTTGGGCCCGCAGGCGCTGACGCCAGCCTGCCAGTGGCTGGTGTTTGGCAGCCACTCCAAACTCACGGCCGATGTGGTGTTGCGCATCCTCAACCAGGGTGGGCGCGTCACGCTGGTGCGCCCAGGCGAGGGTTTTTCCAGCCTGATCGATGGCAGTTTCACGGTGGATCCCGGCGAGGCGGGTCACTTTCAGCAGCTTCTGAGCAGCCTGGAACAAAACCATGCGCTGCCCGACTGCGTGCTTCATTTGTGGGCGCTTGAAGCTGGCGCCGCCGAGCCTGCGCCCCAGTTGCCGGCAGGTCTGGCAGGCCTGAGAGGGCAGTCGCTGAGCTTTGACAGCCTGCTGCATCTGGCCCGGGCCATGCAGTCGCTGGACCTGACCGGGGCCGTGCGCCTGACCGTGCTCACGGCCGGCAGCCAAGCGCTGCCGGGCGAGTTGGCGGTGCGGCCGGTGCAGGCGCTGGCCCTGGGGCCTTGCCGCGTGGTGCCCCATGAGCTGCCCAATGTCAGCGCGCGTTTGATGGATGTGCGGCCTGCCGATCTCAAGTCCAAGGCCTTGCCGCGGCTGATCGTCGCGGAATGCCTGTCCACCGAGGCCGCCGATCTGGTGGTTTACCGGCGGCTGGACCGCTTTGTGATGCAGCTGCACAAGGCCGGCTCGCCCGAGCTTGCGCCCATCCAGCCCCAGCCTCCGGCCCAGCCTGTGCCTGCCCTGCGGGCCGGCGGGGTCTACCTCATTACCGGCGGGCTGGGCGCGATTGCGCTTGAACTCGCCGACTACCTGGCGCGCAGCCAGCACGCCCGCCTGGCGCTGTTGAGCCGCCGCGCCTTGCCGCCACGCGCCGACTGGCAGCGGGTCATCGACAGTGCCGTCACCATCGACAAGGCTGGCGACGCTGACCAAATCCGGCTGCTCCGGCTGCTCCGGCAGCTGTTGGCGCTGGAGGCCGCCGGCGCTGAAGTTCTCACGCTCAGCGCCGATGTGCAAGATGCGGCTGCCATGGCCCAGGCTGTGGCCGAATGCCGCGCCCGCTTCGGCGCCCTGCATGGCGTCTTTCATGCGGCCGGCGTGCTGGAAGACGGCGCGCTCCACGCCAAAACGCCGGACAGCATTGGCCGTGTGCTGGGCGCCAAGGCGCAGGGTGCGCAGGTCCTGCATGATGTGTTGCCGCCGGGCACGCTGGACTTTTGGGCGGTTTTTTCATCCACCAGCGTTTACCTGGGTGGGCCCGGGCAGATCGACTATGTCGCGGGCAATGCCTTTGCTGACGCGCTGGCCGCCTCCAGAGCGGACGGACTGAGCATCCACTGGGGCATCTGGGGCGACCGCGGCATGGCGCAGCGTGCCTATGGCCCGGCGCTGGCGCCGTCTGTCGCGGCGCTGGCGCCGCCAGCCTTGCTGGCTGACACCGCCAGCGTGCATCCGCTGCTTGGAACGGCCCGCCTTGGCGCCGGGGGCGCGCGCTTTGAAGCGGTCTACGCGCCCGCCTCGCTGTGGGTGCTGGACGAACACCGGGTCGCCGGCCAGCCGGTGCTGGTGGGAACGGCTTACATTGAAATCGCCCGCGCCGCGATGCAGCAACTTTATCCTGGCCGTGGCCTGGAAATGCGCGCGCTCTCCTTTGGCGAAGCCATGGTGTTCGAGTCAGGCGCGCCGCGCGAAGTGCTCATCGAACTGCTGGATGACAAGAGCGCTGCAGGACAGGAACCCAGCTACGAGTTCAGCGTGCGCAGCCGGGCCCGGCCCGGGGCGCTCTGGCAGGAACACGCCCGCGCAGGCGTCAGGGTGTTTGACGAGACCTTGCCCGTGGCCTCGCCGCTGCCGCCCATCGAACAGCGCCCCGGCCAGTGGCTGGCCGGCCGGATTCCGCAGGAGTCTGCCGTCGCCTTCGGGCCCCGCTGGCGCAACCTTGAGCGTGTGCAGCTCGCAGGCCAGGCGGGTACCGCAGAGCTGGCCTTGCCCGCAGAATTTGCGCCTGACCTGCAAGACTATCTGTGCCATCCGGCGCTGACCGACATGGCTGCGACCTTTGGCTTGCAGCTGCTGGGTCAGGAGGCCTTGCAAGACCGGCTCTGTGTGCCGCTGTCGGTCGAGCGTGTCCGGCTGGTCGGACCGGTCCCGCGCGACCTGGTGAGTCGGGTGGAGCTTGGCAGTGCCGCATCGGCGCAGCTGGGGAGTGTTGACGTCAGCCTGCACACCAGCGACGGCGCTGCCGTGGCCAGTTTCGAGGGCTTTTGC
>CAJAOB010000267.1 GCA_903941205.1 uncultured Burkholderiales bacterium
AACACGGCCGAGCGCGACGAGATTTCAATGTGGTCCAACTCGGCCGATCTGACCACCATCGTCGGCGAAGAAGTACAAGGCGCCCTGCTAGGCCAGAAGACGGCGCAACAAGCCATCGACAGCATGGGCAAGCGCCTGGAAGCCAAGATGGCTGAACTGCCCAAAACCTGAAGCGCGACAAGCCAGGAGCACCAAGCCATGCCCACCACCTTGAAAAACCTCCGCAGAGCCCTGCTGTCGCTGGCCGCCCTGGCCATCGTCTCGCCGCAAGCCCTCGCCCAGACGCCCGAAGCCAACTACCCGAACAAGCCGATACGGCTGATCGTGCCGGTACCCCCGGGTGGCGCGGCCGACGGCATGGCCCGGCTGGTCGCCGAGCATCTGCAAAGCAAGTGGGGACAGCCGGTGGTGGTGGACAACAAGCCAGGCGCCGGCTCTGCGGTGGGCCTGGGGCTTTTGGCCAAATCACCCGCAGATGGCTACACCATCGGGCTGGGCAATATCGCGGCCAATGCCATCAACCCGGCTTTGCAACCGACGCAGTTTTCTTACCATCCGGTCAACGACTTTGCGGCCATTTCGCTGGTGGGCGTGACGCCCCTGGTGCTGGTGGTCCATGCGGACAAGGTACCGGCCAAAAGCATTCCTGAGTTCATCGCCTATCTCAAGGCCAACCCCGGCAAACTGGCCTATGGCTCGTCGGGCGTGGGATCGTCGCTGCACATTGCCATGGAGCTTTTTCTACAAAAGACAGACACCAAGATGCTGCACGTGCCCTACAAAGGCTCGGCCCCCATGATGACCGACCTGATTGGCGGGCAGGTCATCGCTGCCATGGATGCAGCCGCCACCAGTTGGCCGCAGGTGCAGGCCGGCAAGCTGCGCGCGCTTGGCGTTGCCGGACCTGAAAAAGCATTTTTCGCACCCGATCTGCCGCTGCTGCGTGATCTGGTGCCCGGCTTTGACGTGAAACCCTGGCACGGCCTGATGGCGCCCGCCGGCACCCCCGCCGGTATTGTCAACAAGCTGTCGCTGGAGGTGCAGGCCTATCTGCGCACGCCCGAGGCCAAGGCCAAGCTGCAAGACAAAGGCATCATCCGCGTGGGCAACACAGCGGCCGAATTTCAGGCCTTCATGGCCGCAGAGTTCGACACTTACAAAAAGGTGATCCAGAGCGCGGGCATCAAACCGGATTGACGTTTTTAAGTCCCAAGCACGCCATGCCCGCCACAAGCCAAAGCCCGCGCAAGCCAGGCCTGAAGGCTCACGAACGGCGGAACGGTTTTTTGCTGCTGCTGCCGGCACTGATTGCCTTTGCAGCCGTGATCTTGTGGCCTTTCCTGCAGTCACTCAGGCTGTCGCTCTACAAGTTCACGATTGACATGGAGCGGCCGGAATTTGTCGGCCTGCGGAACTTTTCACGTCTGCTGAACGAGCCGGGAACGCTGACGATCTGGCTCAACACGCTGCTGTTTGTCGTGGTCACCACAACGCTGACCTTTGTGTTGGGGCTGGCCTGGGCGCTGATGATGAACCAGGGCTTCAAGGGCCGGGCTTTTTTGCGCGCTGCCTCGCTGCTGCCCTGGGTTTTGCCCACCACGGTGACGGCTTTTTTGGCCGCCTGGATTTTCAACGGCCAGTATGGCGTGCTCAATGCCGTGTTGCTGCAAACCGGCCTGATCAGCGAGCCAATCACCTGGCTGGCTGAGGAAAAAGGCGCCATGGCCGCCGTCATCATCACCAAGGCCTGGCTGTCCGTGCCGCTGTTCATGGCGTTTTTTCTGGCCGGCTTGCAGGGCGTATCGACGGATCAGGTGGATGCGGCCCGGGTCGATGGCTGCGAAAACGCCGGCGTGCTGCGCTACGTGATCCTGCCGCATCTGGCCCCGACCATGATCATCGTCACCATCCTGGGGGCGATGGGCAATTTGCAGGCCTTTGACGTGATCTATGCCATGACGCAAGGCGGCCCGATCAAGGCCACCACCATGCTGTCCGTGGAGGTTTACAAGCAGGCCTTTCAGAACTGGGACATGGGAACGGCCTGCGCCGTGGGCGTGCTGTGGTTTGTCACCATCGCTATTCCGACGGTGTTTTACCTTCGCATTCTTTTCAAGCGCGAGGGCTGAGCCATGCTGAAATTTCTGACATGGCCATCACGCCTGGCCTTTCTGGCGGCCTTTGTGCCGATTGCCGCCTTTTTGTTTCTGCCTCTCTTTTGGATGGCGCTGACATCCATCAAGCCTGAAGCCGAAATTTTTGTGCGCCTGCCCAGCGCCTGGCCGAAGGCCGCCACCTTGCAAAACTACGTCAACCTGTTCAGCCGGGGCGACATGGTGGTGCAACTGAAAAACAGCCTGATCACCGCCGGTGGCGGCGCCATCCTGACGGTCATCCTGGCGACCTACGCGGCTTACAGCTTTGCCAAGTTTCGCTTTCGTGGCCGCAAGCCTTTGATGTTTTTAATGCTGTCAGCGCAGATGTTTCCATTTGCCATGATGCTCATCAGCCTGTACCCGATGCTGCAATGGGCCGGCCTGCTCAACACCCACCTGGGCCTGATTCTGGCGTACATCATTTTGGCGCTGCCCAGCGGCACCTACATGCTTTACAGCTACTTCATCAACATACCGACCGAGATCATTGAAGCGGCGCGTGCCGACGGCGCAGGGGAGCTCTATATCTTGCACCGCATCGTGCTGCCGCTGGCCATGCCGGCGCTGGTGACCGTGGGGCTGTATTCCTTCATGTGGGCCTGGAACGACTTGCTGTTTTCGCTGACCCTGATCACCCAGCCTGATCTGCGCACTGTCGGGCCCGGCCTGCTGCTGAACTACATCGGCGAAAGCCGCAGCGACTGGGGCGGCGCCATGGCAGCTTCCATCGTCAGCTCCTTGCCAGTGGTGATCGGCTTTGCCTTTTTGCAACGCTTTTTTATTCAGGGCCTGACCGCAGGCGCCGTCAAATCATGAGACTTCAACACAAGGTGGCCGTCATCACGGGTGCCGGGCGCGGCATTGGCGAGGCCATCGCGCTGCAATTTGCCACCCAGGGCTGCCAGGTCATTGCGCTTGAAAAGGACGCCCCCAGCGCTGCCGCACTCAAGGCAAAGCTGACCGGTCATTGGGTTGAAGTGCTCGACGTGACGGACAAGGCCGGCATGCTGGCATTGGTCAGCCGCGTGCTGTCGCATTTCGGGCGCATTGACATTCTCGTCAACAACGCCGTGGCTTACACCGAACGCCCGGCCCACAACTGCAGCGACGATGAATGGGACAGCACCATCGACTCGGCGCTGTCGTCGGTGTTTCGCGCCTGCCGGGCTGTTTTGCCCGGCATGATGCAGGCGCGCAGCGGCAGCATCGTCAACCTGGCCTCTGTCAACCAGATCGTGGCCAATCCGAACCTGGCGGCCTACACCGCAGCCAAGGGCGGCATTCATGCGCTGACCAAGCAACTGGCGGTTGAATATGGCCCTTACGGCATACGCTGCAACGCCATCTCGCCCGGCCTGATCATGACCGCGCGCACGGCCGAAGGCCGCTCGCCGGCCGACCTTCGGCTCGATGCCGAGGCCTATCCGGTTGGCCGCGTGGGCATGCCAGACGATGTGGCGCTGGCCGCGGTCTATCTGGCCAGTGACGAAGCCGGCTTTGTCACCGGCGTGGACCTGCCGGTGGACGGCGGCATGACCTCGCTGGCGCCTTGCGCCCTGATATCGCCCAAGATCCGCAGCTGGTGGGGCCGCAAACCCATCGAATTACCTGAAGACACCGCCACATGACCCTGCCCGATACCCCTGCACCCCGACACAGCATCAACGGGGTTTTTCCTGTGCTGCCGACGCCTTTTGACAACGCACTGGCACCGGACCTCGCGTCTTTGCGCTGCCTGGTGCGTTATCTGCTTTGCTGCGGCGTGGACGGCATGACCTTCCCGGGCGTGGCCAGCGAGTTCGCGCAGCTCTCTGAGGATGAACGCGCGCAGCTCGCGCAAGTGGTGCTGGACGAAGTGGCGGGCCGCGTGCCGGTGGTGATTGGCGTGTCCAGCAGCGATCCAGCCATGACCCTGCGCTTAGCCCAGAGCGCCAGCCGCGCTGGTGCTGCCGCCTTGATGGTGGCCGCCCCGCCCCATCTGCCCACGGCTGCCGGGCAGGCCGCTTATTTTTCGCAACTGGCCGCAGGCGTGCCGGGTACGCCCTTGATGCTGCAAAACGTGCCGCCGCCCGTGGGTGCCGGGCTGGACGCCGAGGTTTTGCTGGACATCCTCAAGGCGGTACCGGCCATTGAATACATCAAGGAAGAAAGCCTGCCCAGTGGACAGCGCTTGAGCACGGTGTGCGCCGGGGCGCCGGCCACGCTGCGCGGCGTGTTCGGCGGCGCCGGCGGGCGTTACATCACCGACGAGCTGCGCCGCGGCGCCTGTGGGACCATGCCGGCCATCGAACTGGCGGAGGTGCATGTGGCCCTGTTCAAGGCCCACCGCCAGGGCAACGCCGACCGGGTCAGGGAAATTTTCACGCGCATGCTGCCGATTCTCAATATCCAGGCGGTTTTCCGCTGGTCGCTGACCAAGCAAGTCCTGTTTGGGCGCGGCCTGATCAACAGCCCGGCCCAGCGCATCGCCGGGCCTCGGCTTGACCCGCTGGACCTGGAGGACGTGAAAGCCTTCATGGGCGATCTCCAGGATTTGCTGCTGCCCGCCGAGGCGCTGGCGGCTATCAAGAACCCCGGGGAAGTGGCTCATGGCAAAACTTGAGCTCAGGCAAGTTGCCAAGTCGTTTGGCGACGCCACGGTGATCCATGGCATTGACCTGACGGTTGACGATGGCGAGTTCTGTGTTTTTGTCGGTCCGTCCGGCTGCGGAAAGTCCACCCTGCTGCGCATGATTGCCGGCCTGGAAGAGTGTTCCGCCGGTCAGGTGCTGATGGACGCAGACGATGTCACCGACCTGCAACCGGCCCGGCGCGGCATCGCCATGGTCTTTCAGTCGTATGCGCTTTACCCGCACATGAGCGTGGAGGAGAACATGGGCTTCGGTCTGAAGATTGCCAAGGAGCCGCGCCAGACCATTGCAGCCAAGGTCGCCGCAGCGGCGCACACGCTGCAGATCGAACACTTGCTGCAGCGCCGGCCGCGCGACTTGTCGGGCGGCCAGCGTCAGCGGGTGGCCATTGGCCGGGCGATTGTCCGGGCCCCGCGCATATTCCTGTTTGACGAACCGCTGTCCAATCTGGATGCGGCCCTGCGGGTAGAGATGCGCGTGGAGCTTGCGAAAATCAAATCGCAGCTGAACACCACGGTGGTCTATGTCACCCATGACCAGGTTGAAGCGATGACGCTGGCCGACAAGATCGTGGTGCTGCGTGAAGGCCGCGTCGAGCAGGCCGGCCGGCCACTGGACTTGTACGCACGACCGGCCAACCTCTTTGTGGCCGGTTTCATTGGCTCACCCAAAATGAATTTCCTGGAGGTGCAATCGGGTCTGCAAAACGGCGCCGAACTGAGCGCGCGCTTGCCAGACGGATCCCTTCTGAACGTCAGCTGCGCCCAGCCCATGGCGGCCGGTACCCCACTCACACTGGGCATACGCCCGGAGCACCTGAGCGTGACGAGCGCCGGGCAAGGCAGCATGGATGGCGAGGTGGTGGTGGCCGAGCGGCTGGGCGGCGAGACCTATTTCCACGTCCGCGTGGCGCAAAAAGTCGTCATCGCCAAAGTCAATGGCGACTCGGCCATTGGCGTCGGCGCCAGGGTGGGTCTGATGTTTGACCCCGGTCAAGCCCATGTCTTCCTGGCCAACGGCCAACGCGCCGGCTGATCCCGGCCGGCTTTACAGCGCAAGATTCAACCCACCATGTCCGATTTTCCAAAGATCATTCGCGTCGAATCCTTCATCATCTCCATCCCGAGACAAACGCCCTACCTCGGGCCGCTGGGCCCCGGAGAATTCATCAACGACCGCGGCTACCTGGTGCGGCGCGGCAACCGCAGCATTTACCCCAGCACCGACATGACGGTGCTGATCAAGGTCACCGCAGAAGACGGCACGGTCGGCTGGGGCGAGACCTACGGCATCATTGCCCCGAACGCCGTCACCAGCATCATCGATGACGTGCTCGGCCCGGTCATCGTCGGCCGTGACCCGCGTGACGTCGTGGTGATTCAGGAAGACCTGTATGACCTGATGCGGGTGCGTGGATTTTTTGGCGGCTTTTACGTTGACGCGATCGCCGGGATTGACATTGCCATCTGGGACCTGTTCGGAAAACTGCTGGGCCAGCCGGTGGTCAAACTGCTGGGCGGCCAGCGCGCGCTGTCCTTGCCGGCCTATGTGTCCGGCCTGCCCGGCAGCACGCTGGAGCAGCGCGTGGCGCTGGCCCAAGACTTTCAGGCGCGCGGCTTTAATGCCTTCAAATACCACTCGGCGGTTTCTTTTGACGGCATCGTCAACGAAATGCGCGTGCTGCGCGAGGGTCTGGGGCCCGCCGCCGAGCTGATGGTGGACCTGCACTGGAAGTTCACTGCCCAGGAGGCTATTCAGCTCGTCGAGCAGCTCATGCCCTACAGGCCCTACTTCGTTGAAGCGCCCTGCCAGCCGGAGGACATCGAAGGACAGGCACATGTGGGCGCCCACATCAAGGTACCGCTGGCCCTGGGTGAGGAATGGCGCACCGTCTACGAATACCGCCCCCGCATGGAGCGTCGCTCGATGTCCATCATCCAGCCGGAAATGGGCCACACCGGGCTGAGTCAGTTCATGCAGATTTGCCGGATGGCCAATGCATTTCACATGAAGGTCATACCGCATGCCGGCCCGGGCATCGGCATCTTCCAGGCAGCCAGTCTGCACGCCACCGCAGCGCTGCCCAACAGCCCCATGCACGAATACCAGCACTCGGTCTTTGACCGCAACTTGCAGTACCTCAACACCCGCATGGACTGCCAAGCAGGCGCCTTTGTCATGCCGCAGGGCCCCGGACTGGGCATTGAACCGGCAGAAAGCATCTGGCAGTTCCTGAAAGAAAAATCCGCATCATGAGCCAGCCGAACCCTCTGCAAATCGTGGCCTGCCGCCACTGGCTGGTGGCCATGCCGTTTCGCGAGGCGCTGCAATGGGGCTCGGGTGCCCGTCCGGCGGCCACGCGCTTGCTCGTTGAGATCACGCTGGCCAACGGCGTCAAGGGCTATGGCGAAACGATTTGCCTGCTTGAATTCATCGAGCCGGTGTTGGTCAAAACCATTTTTCCGATTGCACTTGCGCACAGCGCACACGACGTGGAGCTGTTCACGCGTCATGTGCTGGGCGCCGGCTATTACCACCACAAACGCGCTGCGGTGATGGCGCTGGCCGCAGTAGAAATGGCCATGTGGGACGCGCGCGGGCGCCATCTTGGGCAACCACTTTGGGCCTTGTGGGGCGGCGCTTACCGCCAGCAAGTGGAAGTCGCGGCCTATCTTTTTGGAACCGACCCGGCGCGGCTGGCGGACTCGGCTCGCCGCTTCATGGACCAGGGCTATCGCAGTTTCAAGGTCAAGATCGGCATGTCGCCTGACTCGGACATCCGCAATGTCGAGACCGTGCGCCGCGTGGTGGGTGAGCTGGCGCTGCGCGCCGATGTCAACAGCGCCTGGACCCCGGGCACGGCACGCCGCACGCTCGAAAAACTCCGCGCCCACGACCTGCAGTATGTCGAGCAACCTCTGGAGCTGGACGACTTGCTGGGGCACGCTCAGTTGCGCCAGATGCAGCCGGTACCGATCGCGCTGGACGAGTCCGCCTACACGCTGGCCGACGTCGGCAACATCGTGCGCATGGGCGCGGCCGATGTGATCTTGCTTGATCCGCACGAAATCGGCGGTCTGTGGCAAACCATCAAGGCGGCCGCCATTGCCGAAGCCGCCGGCATTCCGGTCACCTTGCACAGCGGCGGCGAGCTGGGCTTTTCGCAGTCCGCCTACATCCATCTGGCCGCTTGCCTGCCCAATATGTCCATCGCCATTGATTCGGAGCGCGATTACCTGTCCGGTGATGTGGTTCGCGAGCCGCCATTGGTGCGCGAGGGTGCGTTTGCGCTGCCGATGGGGCCGGGCCTGGGTGTCGAGCCCGACTTTGCGCTCATAGAGCGTCACCAGACCACGGTGATTCAAGACCCCTACCTGGACCGCCAGCGCCCGGGCTGGTTTTCCACCAAGCCCGCTTACTGAGGCCAGCCCTCGATCAAGCCCTCAATCAAGCCCTCAACAACAGGAGAACAGCATGAATGTTTCATTGAATCGCTTCGCTCACGCCCTGGCAGCACTGGCCGTGGCTTGGGCGGGGTGGGCGGGACCGGTCGCGGCCCAAAGCTGGCCGCAAAAACCGATCAAGATCATCGTGCCCTACACGCCCGGCGGGGCCTCCGACATCACCGCCCGGATTTTGGCGGACCGCATGAGCAGCAAGTTCGGCCAGCCGGTCACGGTTGACAACCGCGCCGGCGCCAGCGGCACCATAGGCACCGATGCGGTGGCCAAAGCCGCACCGGACGGCTACACGCTGGCCTTTGTCGCCAGCTCGCACGTGGTCAACAAGGCGCTTTTCGCCAATTTGCCGTATGAACCGATCAAAGGCTTTGCACCGATATCGCAAACTGCCAATGTGCAACTGGTGATGGTGGTGCCCGCCAGCCTGGGGGTCAATTCGGTGGCCGAGTTCATCGCCCTGGCCAAGGCCAAGCCGGGCAGCCTGAGCTACGCCTCGTCGGGCAGCGGCAGCAACCCCCAGTTTTTTGCCGAAATGCTCAAGCAAGCCGCCGGCATCGAGGTCATGCATGTGCCCTACAAAGGCAGCACAGCGGCCCATGCCGATTTGCTGGCCGGACGCACGCAGATGATGTTTGACGCACTGGCCGCGGTGGCGCCGCACGTCAAGAGCGGGCGTCTGAAGTTGCTGGCCGTGGCCGGTCCCAGCCGCTCGGTCTTGCTGCCCGAGGTGCCCACCGTGGCTGAAGCCGGACTGGCGGGCTACGGCGCCACCTCCTGGGGCGCCCTGCTCGCCCCGGCTGGCACCCCCAAGGCGGTGATTGACCGCCTGCACCAGGAAACGGTCGCCATTCTCAACAGCCCGGATGTCAAAGAGCGTCTGGGCGCACTCGGCGCTGAAGTCGTGGCGTCGACGCCGCAGCAACTGGCCGACCTGATGCAGCGCGAGGAAACGCGGTACACCAAACTGGTTCGCGATCTGCGCATCACCCCTGACTGACATGCCAACCCCGTCCGTACGGACCCTCGATGCATCCAGCTTCGGTCGCAAGGTGAATCTGCCCTGACAAAGCTGCCAGACCGCTTGCAAGCGATAGCAGCTGAGCCGCCCAGCATCGGGCGCTGCGTGGACGCATTGGTTTGCGGGCTGACGGGGCTGCGGCTGCAAAAGTCAGTGTCGGGTTCTGCGCCTTCAATGCCTGAGCACATTGATCTCACGGGCGAAAAACCCTACAAAGCCAAGGTTTTATACTCAGTCCTGAATGTAAAAAATGTAGTTAACCGCGACGAATTCACCAGAAAGCTACCCCTCTTGTCAACTTCCTGTCAGCCAAGAACCCCAGTCGCGTCACTAGCGGGTATGCTTGGACCTATAACAACACTCCAAACACTTAAGCCATGAGCATCTTTGTAGTAGACGATCATCCCCTCATGCGTGAAGCTGTCGTGATGCTGATTCGCCGTATCAACAGCAAGGCCAACATCGTTGAGCTGGACCGGGTCGCGGCAGTTTCAGGTGCCATCCAAACGCATGGAATTCCCGAGCTGATCTGCCTTGACCTCAAACTTCCCGACACGCATGGCGTTTCGGGTGTGCGCGAGCTCAAGCACCAGTATCCCGACGTGCCGCTGGTGGTGCTTTCTGCGTCGCCATCAGGAGATTTTGAAGATCTGTCGATTGAAGCGGGCGCAGACGCCTACATTCCCAAGTCGGCCGGGGCCACTGAAATCTCCAACTCCCTGCGGGTATTTCTGGTGGATGACCCGGACGCCGAGCCGGGCGCTGCCCCTGAAAAGCTGTCAAAGCGCCAAAAGCAATTGCTGGTCATGCTCGACAAGGGTCTGAGCAACCGCGACATCGCCGAAGAATTGCAGATCAGCGAGCACACGGTCAAGGTGCATTTGTGGCGCCTGTTCCGCAGGCTCAATGTAAAAAGCCGCTCGCAAGCCAGCCACCTGGCGCGCACCCAAGGCCTGCTTTAACAGTCAGCCTTGTTGCACGAAAACACCCCGTCCTGCCGCTGGCAGCGGCGGGGTTTTTTTCATTCTGGGGGCGAAAAGGTCTGGTCAGTTCAGGCCACCTGCAAACCGCCAAGCCGCAACTGAAGCGTCCATGGCGCCCAAGCCCGAACCGGTCTATTCGAAACATTCATGCCAATAAAAGCAATCAACAAAAAACGGGTGCTGCGCCGGAGTTTCAATGACCCAACGCGCAAACACCGGAGTCAAACCACTCCTTCCGTTCACCCAGGCGCCTCGCTGCGGCCGCCGGCCAGTGACCCCGATGAAGACCGCCATGACCCCTTGTAGCCAAGCGACGAGGTCCGCATGAGCCAGACGCTGCTGCTGAGCCACGGGCCGCTGTCGCTGGCGCTTTGCGAAGAAGGCGGCGCCTGTACCTCGCTGCGCTGGCAGGCCCGGGGACAGGCGGGCTTCGAGGTACTGGAACCGCGACCGGCTGGTAGCGTGGAGGTCTTTAAACAAGCCTCGTTCGCGCTGACGCCTTATTCCAACCGACTGTTCGGCGGGCAGTTGATCACGCCCGACGCCACCCTGACGCTGCCCAACAACCACCCGGCCCAGCCGATGCCGCTGCACGGGGTGGGCTGGCGCCTGGCGTGGCAGCTCAGTCAGCGCAGCGCGGACAGCGCAGAACTGCGCTACCACTACCAGCCTGACGCCCACTGGCCTTTTGAGCATGAATGCAGCCAGCAAGTCAGGCTCAGCCCCACGGTCGCGCGCTTCGAGATGAGCCTGCGCAATCTGTCACCGGGGCCCATGCCGGCCGGTCTGGGCTTTCACCCCTGCTTCGCGCTGGAGGAGGACAGCCTGATCAACTTCGCGGCCGCATCGGTCTGGACGCAGGATTCGCACGGACGGCCACAGACCGAGGCCGCATCGGCAGGCAAGCCGCGCTTTGACTTTGCCGCGCCGCGCCAGGCCATGGACGTCGTCCAGGACCACTGCCACGCACACTGGCAAGGCACGGCCACCCTGACGCACCCGGCCCGGCGAATCAGCGTGACATTGACCGCCAGCCCCGAACTGGACCACCTGATGATTTACCGCCAGCCCGGCATGCCCTGGCTGTGTGTGGAGCCGGTCTCGCATGCCACCGGCGCCTTCAGCCTGCCCGGTCTGAACCAGGCGACATCAGGCGCCCGCTGGCTACAAGCTGGCGAGTCGCTAACGGTCTGGATGGAACTGCGCTTGACCGCCACTTAGGCTGAAGCAGACAAGGCTCAGGCGGCAGCCAGCTCAAACAAGCTGGTGGCTTCGAGGTCCAGCACTTCACGGTCGGTCTGGTTGAAAAGCTGCCAGCGCCAGCGCAAGATGCCCATCTGAGGCTGACGGGCCGAGCGGCGGGTTTCGAGCACGCTGGCGCGCAGGCTGAGCTGATCGCCGGGGCGCACCGGGTGCAGCCATTTGACATAGGCCAGGCCCGGCGAAGCAAACGACTCCGAACCCTGCAATGCAGCGTCTGCGGCCAGCCGCATGGCAATGCCGCAGGTATGCCAGCCGCTGGCGATCAGGCCACCAAAGCGGCCGTTCGCGGCCGCAACCGGGTCGGTGTGAAACCACTGCGGGTCGTAGGCCGTGGCAAAGGCCAGCACCTCGGCTTGCGTGACGGTATAGGGGCCTGCTGCGATCTGCTGGCCTGCGTGAAATTCGGCAAATTTCATGGTGTTGCGCTCGTCGGTGAAGATTGAAGGGGCGGCATTCAAGCCCGAAAGGAACTCGCAGGGAATTGTGCTGCACCCGCAGGAGCCGCCGATCGCAGACTTCAGATTTCAGGCTGGCGCTGCAGTGCGGGCACGCAGTTGCCCGGCACAGGCGCAAACCCAGCCGACCGCTGCGCAAATCCAGGCGGTCCACAGGGTATGACTGGGCGGATGGGCACCGCGCAAGGTCTGCACCACGCCCATCAGCACGCCCATGGCCAGAATGACCCAGCCCAAGCCACGACCCCAGCGCCGGACCGCAGTCAATTGGGAGCTCATGGCCACCCAGGCCAGGCTCCAGAAAGCCAGCGCACTGGAGGCATGTCCGCCGGGAAAGCAATGGCCAGGTCCGCCGTCGGAAAGGCCCCAGGCCCAAAATGAGATCGGCTGCGCCGTACCGCCGTAGGTCTGCCAGTCCCAGGGGCAACTGGTCGCACTAAAGCGCTTGAGGGTACTCACAAGCAGCAAGCTCGCGCTGACGCCGGCAATGGCCACCCAGCGCTGGCGCCGACTGAGACCGCGTGCCGGCCCGCGTGGCCAGAACACCAGGAGCCAGGCCAGCAGATAGAGCAGTAGCAAGACATCCTTGAGCCAGTCGTGCAACACGGTGGCCAGCAAGGGGTGATGGCGCAGCGCAAAGCCCTGGGCGCTGCCAATGGCCGCCATCACCGCGTGGTCCAGCCCCAGGCGGTCCCAGACCAGGGTCAGGCAGAGCGCCGACCATAAGAGGGGTTGCCGAAGTGGCGCAAGCCAGGGATGAGCCAGGGAGAAAGTCGAATTCATGAGCTTGAATGATAGGTCGGCCCGTCGGGCGATCTTGTAAGCGCTTGTACCGGCTGTCGCGCCGCGGCTGTCAAAATCACCCCCTTCGATATCTTGCAGGAAACCCATGCGCGTGCTGTTGGTTGAAGACGATGTACAAATTGCCCAAGGTCTGGCGGCGCTGCTGCGCACCGAGGGGCAGGTGGTCGAGCTCGCGGCCACCGGCGCGCAGGCCTGGGCCGCCTGGTCAACCGACCGCTTTGACCTGACTGTTCTCGACCTGGGGCTGCCCGACACGGACGGCATGGCACTTCTCAGGCGCTTGAGACAGCGCCCGCCCGGCGCGGCGGGCAGCCCGCCCGACATGCCCGTGCTGATCCTGAGCGCGCGTGACGCGCTGCAAGACCGGGTCAGCGGGCTCGATCAAGGGGCCGACGACTACCTGGTCAAGCCGGTGGAGCCCGAGGAATTGCTGGCGCGCATGCGGGTTGCGCTGCGCCGCGGTGCCGGTCGGGTTCAACCTCTGCTGAAACACGCCGATCTGGTGCTGGAACCAGCCACCCGCAAGCTCACGCAGGCCGGTCAGAGCCTCATCCTGCGCGGCAAGGAATATGCACTGCTGCACGCCTTGATGAGCGCGCGCGGGAAGGTGCTCGACCGCGCCCAGCTCGAGCAAGCCCTGTACGGCGTGGACGACAGCCTGGAAAGCAACGCGCTGGATGTTCACCTGCACCACTTGCGCAAGAAAATCGGCGAGTCCCTGATCAAGACCGTGCGCGGCGTGGGCTATTTCATGCCCGTCACTGACGCGGCAAGTGAATCGTCAGCGTGAAGACACGGCCTCTTTGGCGGCACCTCTGGCTCTGGGCTGTCTCGTCGCTGGTGCTGGTGTGGGCGGTACAACTGGCCGTGGCTTACAAGACCGGTCTGGACGAAACCCATGACATCACCGACGGGCAGCTGATTTCGATGGCGCAATGGGTCGCGACCACCTTGCCGTCCGACGACAGCGCCGCACCAGCAAGCCCGCTCGCCAGCGCGAAAAAGGCACCGCTGGCAGCGCCAGAACCCACGGCGCGCGAGCTCAGCCTGCGTGAGCAAGGCTACCTGCCCGAATGGGCAGTGCTGGCCGGCACGCCGGGAAGCTGGTCGATTGACAGCCACGGGCTGGGCTCTGCCTGGGAGTCTTTCTGGGCTGAGCAGAGCCCCGGCAAGGACCTGCAGACCTGGTCGCCCGGACATCACACGGTGCGGCTGGAGGCTGCTGACACAGGGGCCTCGGCGTGGCGCGCCTATGCCTTGCAAATCCCCGCCAGCGGCGCGCGCCCCGCACGCTGGGCGCTTGTCTTGCTGCGGCTGGACCATCAGCAAAACCTCGCGCATGACATGGCGGTCAACTTGATCGGGCCGGTGCTCTGGGTCTGGCCTGCCGTGGTGCTGGTGCTGGCCTGGGCCATTCGGCGCGGCTTGTACCCGCTCAAGCGCCTGGGTGACCGCGTGGCCGCCCTGGACGTGCGCAGCCCGGCCCGGCTGCCCCAGGATGAAAGATTCAGCGAGCTGGCCCGCACGGTGAACGCCTTCAACAGCCTGCTGACGCGGCTGCAAGGCCAAACTCAGCATGAGCGGCAGTTTGCCGCCGATGTAGCGCATGAATTGCGCACGCCGCTGACGGCGCTTCTGGTGCAAGCCCGCCTGGCTCAGACGACCGTCGACGCCAGGGCGCGCGGGCAGGCGCTGGACGAGGTCGCGCAAGGCGCGCTCAAAGCCGGCCGCATCCTGAGCCAGTTGCTGGCGCTGGCGCGCAGCCAGGGTGTGCAAGCAGGCGACGGCCATTGGATCGACGCGGTGGCGCTGGGCCAGCGGCTGGTGGCCGAGCACGCACCGACCGCCTACGCATCGGGGCACGAGATCGAATACACGGGGCAAACGCAAGCGGTGAAAGTCTGGGCCCAGGCCTTGATGCTGGAGCTGGCCTGGCGAAATGTGATCGACAACGCGCTGCGCCACACGCCCGCCGGAACACAGGTGCAGGTGGCGGTGGAGCGCGTCGGGCAAGGCGTGCAGATGCTGGTGCGCAACAGCGGTCCCGTTCATCCCCCTGAAGCCTGCGGCGCAACGGGCAGACCAGCCAGCAACTTGGCTGAAGAAGCGGGCCTCGGCCTCGGGCTCAAGTTGGTTCAGCGCATCGCCGACTGGCACGGCTGGCGTTGGCGCGTGCAGTTGCACACCGGCCCCTGGGCGCGTGAATGTGTGCTGGAGGTGCTACCGCCGAGCTCCCCTCTGGAAACACCGGTAAGCAAGCGTGTGTTTTAGCGCGCAGCCCGGTCTGGCTTCAGGTTCCTTGAAGTCGAGCTTGTTAGCATCCATCCTTTTTGGCCAGTGATGGCAGGATGAATCAATGCAATTGAAGTGGCTAGGGTCAGGGGCCTCCTTGCAGGGCCGCCACGCTTGGGCGGTCAGCGGCTTGCTGGCGCTCTGGCTGAGCACCGTGGGCAACGCGCCATTTTGGTGGGCTCTCTGGCAATTGCCGGAAATGCAGGGCGCGCGGGCGCACCTCGGCCTGGCCGGTCTCTGGGCCGCCTTGAGCCTGCTGATGTGGGCTTTCATAAATGCCGTGGTGTGGCCCTGGTGGCGCCGGCCGGCCGGGCTGGTGCTGCTGATCGTGACGGCGGTCACGAGCTATTTCATGACCATTTATGGGGTGGTGATCGACCCCACCATGATCGCCAACGCGGTCAACACCAACGCCACCGAAGTGCGGGATCTCTTGTCGCTGCCCATGGCGCTGGCGCTGATTCTGGGCGCGGGCCTGCCCGGCATCTGGTGGTGGCGCTCAGAGCCACGGCCGCTGGCCGGCTGGCAACGCTGGACGCATCAGGTCGGCGCCGTGCTGATTGGCGCCTTGCTGGCTGCCGCCTTGCTGATGCTGGTGTTTCAGGACCTGGCCTCGCTCATGCGCAACCACAAGTCGCTGCGCTACATGGTCAACCCCTTCAACACCGTCTACGCGGTGGGCCGTCTGGCACGGGCCGAACAAGCGCAGCGCCAGCAGCCGCTGCAAGTCATTGGCCAGGACGCTGTCAGCCGCGCTCTGGCCCCCAGCCAGGCCGCGCCGGTGCTGGTGCTGGTGGTCGGCGAAACCGCCCGTGCGGCGAACTTCAGCATCGCCGGCTACGAGCGCCCGACGACGCCGCAGTTGCAGGCCTTGCAAAGCCAGGGCAGCTTGTATTACTTCAGTCAGGTCCAGTCCTGCGGCACCAACACGCAAGTCTCGGTGCCCTGCATGTTTTCGCATCTGGGTCGAACCGGGTTCGCCGACAGCAGCGTGCGCTACGAGTCGGTGCTTGATGTGCTGCAAAAAGCCGGCTGGGCCGTGCTGTGGATCGAAAACCAGTCGGGCTGCAAAGGCGTGTGCGACCGGGTGCCGCAGGCCGACACCAGCCGCAGCCAGCATCCGCAGCTTTGCGAAGGCGGCGAATGCTGGGACGAAATCATGCTCGAGGGACTCTCGGAGCGCGTGGCCGCCTTGCCGGCCGAGCGGCGCGCCGTGGGCACGGTGGTGGTGATGCACCAGATGGGCAGCCACGGGCCGGCGTATTTCAAGCGCTCGCCGGCAGACAAGAAAAAATTCTTGCCTGAATGCACCAACAGCGCCCTGCCCTCGTGCGAAGCCCAGGCCCTGCGCAATGCCTACGACAACAGCATCGCCTACACCGACCACTTCCTGGGGCGGGTGGTGGGCTGGCTGCAGCCGCAGGCGCGGCCTACCGCCATGTGGTACGTCTCGGACCACGGTGAATCGATTGGTGAAAAAGGTATCTATTTGCACGGGATGCCTTTCAACATGGCGCCCAAGGAGCAGACCCATGTGCCCATGGCGCTGTGGCTGTCACCGGCCATGCGCCAGCACTGGGGCGTCAATGACGCCTGCCTGAACGCGCAAGGCGCCAAGCCCTGGTCGCACGACAACTGGTTTCACACCGTGCTGGGCAGCGCCGATGTGTCGACCCGGTTGTACCGACCCGAGATGGACATCGCGCGGGCTTGCCGAAACTGATCTGACCGCGCCGGGCTTGGATCGGCTTGGATCGGCTTGCATCAGATGCCGCCGGCCAGCCCGTCTGGCGCCGAGGCTGGAGCGGACGGTGACCGCTGCACTGGCCGGGTGATCGGCCGCGTGCCCTCCCACTGGACTGGCCATTTGAGGGGCCGCCAGCTTCCCGCCTCGGCTGGCCACTTTGCAGGCCACAGCGCACGAGGCCCATCGCGCAAAAACCAGTCTCGCAAGAGGCCCTTGTGCGTGGCACCTGCGGCAATTGCCGCGAAAACGCTGGCAAGCCGCGGGCCAGCGCGCACCGGCAAACAACTGCTCACAAACGGCCAAGCCGAATACATCTGTTAACCAAATAGATGAGCTGGTTCGTTGACAGAAAAATCGGCTATTCAGATGATCACCGGGACAGCTGAGTTTGCGCAACCCCGAGTCATCAATCCCGCTTTAGGGCACGACTCATCAACCTGAAAGGCTTGTATGAAAACACTCTTGACTTCCCTTGCCGGCAGCCGCCATCTGAGGCGTCTGGGCGCACGCGAGAAAGGCGTGACGATGATTGAATATGCCCTGATTGCGGCCTTGATTGCCGTCGTTCTGGTGGTGATTCTGGGCGCCCTGGGCACCGAGCTGGGCGTGACCTTCACCAAAATCAAGGACGCGCTGACCAGCGCCAACGCCACGCCCTGAACTTCGCCGGACTCGCTTTCAGAACACGACTGGCGGTTGTAATTGCGTCCTTCCATGCTGATCTCAGCCGCCTTGCTGATAGGCGCCCTCGCGGTCTTTCTGGTAGCCCGCTGGATCGGTCTGGGGGGCGCAGCGCAAACCGGGCCGCGGGTGGTGGTGCTGGCCAGCGGCATCGAAGCGGGCATGCCACTGACCGCCAATCACCTTCGCGTCATGGTGTGGCCGGGCAAGACAGCGCCGCTAGGCGCCGTTGACAGTGCCGACAAGCTCGTCGCCCGGGTCGTGCGGCAATCGATGGTGACCGGTGAGCCGGTTCTGGAGTCGCGCCTGGCCCCCATCGACGTCAAGGGTGGTCTGTCGGCCACGCTGACCCCCGGCCAGCGCGCCATCACCGTGCGCGTGAACGACGTGATCGGGGTTGCCGGCTTTGCACTGCCCGGCAGTTTTGTGGACGTGCTGGTCAGCGCACGCGACGCCCGCAACGAACCCTTCTCCAAGATCGTGCTGGACCGGGTCAAGGTGCTGGCCGTGGCGCAGGAAACCGCAGCCGACCCGGCCAAACCCAAGGTGGTCAATGCGGTGACGCTGGCGCTGACGCCGGAGGAGTCGGAAAGGCTGGACCTGGCGCGCAGCGTGGGCAGCTTGTCGCTGGCTTTGCGCAACGAGCTGGACCGCACCCCCTTGAGCTCGGAAGGCACGCGCCTGGATGACCTGATGCGCGGACAGGCACCCGCTTCGGCCGCAAGCCGCAAGACCGACGCGCGCAAGCCGGCCTTAGCGCCTGCAGCACCAAGCCTGAGCGTTGAAGAATTTCGCGGCACCCTGCGCGCCACCGGAACGGCCCCGTGAAACACCCTTTAGCTTTGCAACAAATTGTTTTGAACCTGGCCAAGGCAGCGACTGCCGCAGCTATGGTGCTGACAGCGGCAGCTTCGGCCGCCACGACCGTGACGGCCGCGGCCCCGGCCAACGCAGCAGCCAAAGCGCCAGGCAGCCCGTCATTGAGCACATCGACCAGCGCGCGGGCCGCCGACACACTGGCCGCGCAGGCCCCGGCAGTCTGGCCTGAGGCAATCAAGGCGGTGGTGGGTCATGTCACGCGCCTGCCCCTGCCAGCGGCCATCAGCCGGGTGGTGATAGGCGACCCCCGGGTGGCCGACTACCGCCTGATCTCGCGCACCGAGCTCTACATCCTGGGCAAATCAATCGGCACGACCAACCTCATGCTGTGGCGGCCCAATGCGGCGCCGCTGTCGATCAGCGTGAGCGCGGAGGCCGACCTGTCCCCGCTGGAAGCCTCGCTCAGGCGGGCGTTGCCGCAGGAGCGCGACATCAGCCTGACGATGGCCTCGGGTGCCGTGATGATCAGCGGCACGGTGACGAACCTGGCGGCGGCCGAGGCGGCTTTGCAACTGGCCCAGTCGTATGCGCGCCAGCTCAATCGCTACCTCGCCAGCGGCAGCGGCAACTCGGGCGCCAGCCCCGCCAGCAGTGCGGCCTCAGGCGCACCGGCCGGCGCTTCAGCCGGTAGTTCAGCCGGCTCATCAAGCAGCGCGGGCACCGCTGCGCCATCCGCACAGGCCACCCAGGTGATCAACTTGCTGAGCGTGCGCGACGACCAGCGGCTCGCCGCGCTGAGCCACTCGCTGGCGGTGGCGCTGCCGCAAGAACAAGGCATCGGGCTGAGCCTGGCGTCGGGCTCGGTGGTGCTGTCGGGCTCGGTGTCGAACACGCTGGCGGCCGATGCGGTCTTGAGTCTGACCGAAGCCTACTTGCGCGGCGCGGGCGGCACGGTGGCCGGCCCCTCGCGCGTGATCAATTTGCTGCGCGTGCGTGATGCGCAGCAAGTCATGCTCGATGTGCGGATTGCCGAGGTTTCCAAGACGCTGATCGACAAACTTGGCTTGCGCGTTCAAGCCTCTGGCGGCGCCGACATGCGCTGGAACATCCTGTCGAACTTTCTGGGCGGTGGCAGTGCGGTGGCCGGCCTCTTATGGCGCAACGGCAATGCGGTCGACCTTGAAGCGGAAAAGAAAGACGGTCTGGTGCGGATTCTGGCCGAGCCCACCATCGTGGCCATGAGCGGGCAGGAGGGCAGCTTTTTGGTCGGCGGCAAGGTTTTCATTCCGGTCACGCAGTCCAACGGCGCGGCCGGCAGCACCATCACACTGCAAGAGCGCGAGTTCGGCGTGGGGCTGAAATTTGTACCCACGGTGCTTGACGGTGGCCGCATCAGCCTGAAGGTAGCGCCCGAAGTCTCGGAGATTTCGCGCGAGTCCGTCACAGTGGGCGGCCAGGGCAACGCGTCCTCGGTGCTGCCGGCGTTCACGACGCGTCGGGTGTCGACCACTGTGCAATTGCAGGACGGCCAGAGCCTGGTCATCGGCGGCCTGGTCCGCAACAGCAGCAGTGCCAGCGCCAACGCCTTTCCCTTGCTGGGCGAATTGCCCGTGCTGGGTGCGCTGTTTCGCAGCAAGCAGTTCAGCTCGGACCTGACCGAGCTGGTGGTGGTGGTGCGGGCCAGCCTGGTCCAGGCCACCGAAGCAGCGCCGGCCTTGCCCACCGACAAGGTCAGCACGCCAACACGGCAGGAGTTCTTTCTGGCGCCCGGTCTGCAAGGCCGCAGCGAGCCCGCCGAGGCCGGGAGAACGCATGCGAAATGAAAGCGTCAAGTTCCGCAGCCGCCGGCCAGACACACACGCGCTGGTGGGCACGCCACGAACGCCCCGGTCGCTACCGGCTCTGGCAAGCCTGGCGCTGCCGGGCTTGCTCTTGCTCTCGGTCCTGTTGGTGACGCAGGGCTGCGCGTCAACATGGGTGGACCAGCAAGGCCACGGCGATACGACGCGCAAGGCGCTGCAAGCCCAGCGCATCTCGCCGGGCGCAATCAGCCCGGGCAGCGCCGCGCAAGGGCCGACTCAGCCGGCCGCGACCGAGCTCCGCGGGGCGCTGCAAAACCATCTTCGAGCCCCGGCAAGCAACGCGGGCCAGGTGCTGACGCCTGTGCTGCCAGAGTCCGGGCGATGAGCCATGGCCGCCGCGAAAGCGCCTGCCGCCAGCGGGGCGTGTTTGCAATTTCCACCGCGCTGGCCATGCTGGTCTTGCTGGGCTTTGTCGGCCTGGCGATTGATGCGAGCCGGATGCAACTGGTGCAGGCCGAGTTGCAAAATGCCGCCGATGCCTGCGCGCTGGCGGCCGTGCTCGAGCTCAATGGCTTGAGCGACGCGCCTGGCCGCGCCGCGCTGGCAGGCCAGTTCGTAGGCGGGGCGCGCAACCGGCGCGATTTCCAGTCCGCACTGGTGAATGCCGCGCCGGTGAGCCTGAGTTTCAGCCCCACGCTGGGCGGCAGTTTTCAAAGCGCAGACGGCGGCGCCACCGCCGCCTCGCGCTATGCGCGCTGCACGGTGAGCCAGCCCGCGCTGCGGCACTTTTTCATGCCCTTGCTGGGCATCGGTTCTTCGGCGCTGTCAGCCTCCGCCACCGCCACCGTGGCGCCTTCGCAAAGCGTCTGCGCCATCCCCATGGCCATGTGCCAGGGGGCCGGCACCAACACCAAGCAGTTCGGCTACGAGACGGGCGACAAGATCACGCTCGGCACCTCGCAGGTCAGCGGCTTTTTCACCTGGGCCAATGTGCTGGGCACAGACACCTCGGGCGGACTCGAGCCCTACGCACAAGCCTTCCTGGGCGTGGGTTTTTGCGAGGTGCCCACGGCGGCCGACCGCTGCATCGGCATCCATACCGGCGTGGTCACCTCGCTGGACGACGGCTGGAACTCCCGCTTTGGCGTTTACAAGCAAGGCGGCAGCGGTCTGGACCCGGCCGTTGCCGTGCCCGACCTCACCGGCTACGGCTACCGCCCGCCCCCGGCAGGCGGCGCCTACAGCGACTACCAGCAAAACCGGGCACCCAACCGCCAGGCTTTTCAGGGGCGCATTGCCAGCTACACCTCGCCGGCGCAGGTCCACACGCAATACGGTGCCTCCTCGCGCCGGCTGGTGTCCATGCCGGTCGTCGCTTGCAGCAGCGCCGCTTGCGGCTCCGGCGCCAAACCCATCCTGGGCTGGGCCTGCGCGCTCATGCTCAGCCCCAAATCACCCACCCAAGACGCCGAGGTCGAGTTCCGCGGTCGCTCGGACGACCCCTTGTCGGGCTGCACGAGCTCCGGGCTGCCGGGCGGTGGTGACGCAATTGGCCCGCTGGTACCCGTGCTGGTGAAATGAAAACCGAGCTGCCACATGCCAGCGGCCCGGGCCGCCGCCGGGCAGGCGGCGCGATTCTGGTCGAACTGGCCTTGCTTTTGCCGCTGCTGATGCTGCTGACGCTGGCCACGGTGGAATTTGCGCAGGCCCTTGCCGCCTACAAGGGGGTGGTACACCAGGTGCGCAGTGCGGCGCGCTACCTGTCCACGCAAGCGCCGGGCACCGGCCATGTGCAGGCCGAATGCTTGCTGACGCACGGCAGCATCAGCAGCGCCAAACCCTGTAGCGGAGCCGTCTTGCTGCCCGGCTTTGCGGCCAGCGGCTTTAGCGTGAGCATCAGCGATGCGCTCAATGCGCCGGCCACCCACCGCGCCCAGCGCAGTTCGACTGATGCGACCGTCGCCACCGCCACCACCCTGAATCTGGTGAGCGTCACAGCCTCGGGCTACCCGCACTCGCTGCACTTTGCGGTGTTTCTCTCCGGCATGCTGGGCGGCCTGACGGTGATCACCTTCGAGCCCATCAGCCTCACCATGAGGCAAACCCTGTGATGCCCTTTCGCTCCAAACCGGGCCGACAGCCGGGCCGTGAGACAGGCGCGGCCATGGTCGAGTTTGCGCTGTCGCTGACGGTGTTTTGCGTGGCGCTGATCGCGGTGGTGGAGTTCGCCCGCTTCATGCTGCTGTGGAACACCGCCGCCGAGGCGTCGGCCCTGGCCAGCCGGCTGGCCAGCTTGTGCGACACCGGCGCCGAGCAGGAGTCGCGCATCCGCCAGAAGGTGCGCTACTTCGTCGAGGCTTCGGGCCAGATCAGCGTGGCCCAGCGCGAGGACTGGCTGGTATTGAGCTACTCGCCGGCCAACTGCACTTCTGCCAACTGCACGCTGGTCGAGGCCAGACTCAGCCAGTTGCAGGCCCGCCTGATGATTCCCGCCTCGAGCATCACCCTGAGCCTGCCGGCTTACCGCAAGGTGCAGGTCCGGGAAGCCATGCGCAACGTCATTGCCGGCGAATCCAACAGCAGCTGCGACTGAACGCCGTGAACATCGTGTTTTTTTCGCCCCGCGAGGGCTTGCTGCCCAACGCAATCGATTTGCTTGAGCACAAGCTGACGCAACTCGAAGGCACCCTGGCCGAGTTGCCCATGCGCGTTCTCGCCTGCAGGCCCGACCTGCTGCTGCTGGCCGGCCTGGAGCCCGGCGACGCCTTGCTGGAAGTCATCGAGACCATCAATGCAGCCCTGCCGGCCACCGCCATTGTGCTGATTTGCAGCACGCCGGAGCCTGGCTTTCTGATGCGCGCCATGCGCGCCGGCATTCGCGAGGTGATTTCCTCGGATGCACCGGCCGTGATCGCCAGCGTCATTGGCCGGGCACAGTCACGGCTGCATGTGACCCGCGCAAGCCAGGCACCACCGGGCCGCTGCATCGGCTTCATGCCCGCCACGGGCGGCGACGGCTGCACCTGCGTGATGGCCAATCTGGGGGCCGAGATCGCCAAGAGTCCGGGCCTTCGGGTCTTGCTGATCGATTTGTCCCTACCGTTTGGCAACGTGGAGCTGTTCCTGACCAACGAGTCCGCAGCGCATGACCTGGCTGATTTTTCCGACGAGATAGAGCGCCTGGATGGCGCGCTGCTGGAAGTCATGACGCACCACCTCGCGCCGAACATGCACCTGATTCACGCCCCCGAATCGCTGTCGCAACTGCTGCATGTCACGCCCGCCTATGTCGAGCGCCTGATCCGTATCGCCCTGCATCACTACGACTACCTGCTGATCGATATGGGACTCGACGCCATCAGCCTGCGCGTGCTGGAGCTGCTGGACCAGCTGGTGGTGGTGAGCACGGCGAGCCTGCCTTCGGTGCGCCGGGCCAGCCAGATCACGCGCCTGTGGGAAAGCCTGGGCTACGCCGCCGCCAAACTCTCGCTGGTGGTCAACCGCATGGGCAACAGTCCGCAGGTTCAACTCGGCGATATCGAAAAAGCCGTCGGGCTGAAAGTCAGCCGCGTGCTGCCCGAAGAAAGCGACCAGATGGAGGAATCGCTGCTCAAAGGCGTGGCGACCATCCTGCTCAAGCCCCGCTCCGGCTTTGCAAAAGCCATTGCCGCCATGGCGGCCCAACTCACGGGTCAACCCGTCACCGAGAAATCAATATGGCATCGCTTAGGGATCAAATAGCCGCCTGGAGCCTGGGCGAGGCTTTCAGGCCTTCAGCCAAAGCCCAACCAGAAAGTACCGCGCCGCAAGCTGCAACGCCGGCGCGCACGTCGGGTGCAGCTGATAAGGCTGATGCAGCGAAGCCGCCAGCGCCGCGGACGCCCGCAAATACGCAGACGCCAACACAGAACCCTGTCCAGGCGCCATCGCAAACGATGCCACGCGCCCCGGCCCGGGAACTCTCCCCCGGCTACTTCACCACCAAGATCAAGCTGCACAAGGCCTTGCTGGCGCGCATGGACCTGGCGGCGGCACAAAGCCTGCCTGAAGAACAGGTTCGCGCCCAATTGCGCAACCTGATTGACCTGCTGATTGGCGAGGAACAGTTGCCTGTCAACGAGCAGGAGCAGGGGCAACTGGTGATTGACCTGCAAAACGAGGTGCTGGGGCTGGGGCCTCTGGAGCCCTTGCTGGCCGATCCAGCCATCAGCGAGATCCTGGTCAACGGCTTTGACCGCGTGTTTGTCGAGCGCAAAGGACGGCTGGAGCTGGTCGGCACGCGCTTTAACGACAACGAGCACCTGATGAAGGTGATCGACAAGATCGTCTCGCGCGTGGGCCGGCGCATTGACGAGTCCAGCCCCATGGCCGACGCGCGCCTGGCCGACGGCTCGCGCGTGAACGCCGTGGTGGCGCCCGTGGCGCTGGACGGGCCGGCCTTGTCGATTCGCCGCTTTTCGGTGGTGCCGCTGCGCATGGCCGACCTGATTGAAAAGCGCGCGCTGACCGCCGACATGGCCGAGCTGCTGGCCGGCTTCGTCAAGGCCAAGGTCAACATCATCATCTCGGGCGGTACCGGCTCGGGGAAAACCACGCTGCTCAACATCTTGTCAAGCTACATCCCGGAGGGCGAGCGCATCATCACCATCGAGGACACCGCAGAGCTGCAGCTCCAGCAAAGCCATGTGGTGCGGCTCGAGACGCGCACGCCCAATCTCGAAGGCAATGGCGAGGTGACCATGCGCTCGCTGGTGAAAAACAGCCTGCGCATGCGGCCGGACCGGATCGTGCTGGGCGAGGTGCGCGGCAGCGAGGTGATCGACATGCTGCAAGCCATGAATACCGGCCACGACGGTTCGCTGACCACGGTGCATGCGAACTCGCCGCGGGATGCGCTTTCACGCCTGGAAAACCTGGTCGGCCTGGGCGGCGTGAGCATGCCGGTGCGCGCGCTGCGCCAGCAAATCAGCTCGGGCATCCAGGTGATCGTGCAGGCCAGTCGCCTCAACGACGGCAGCCGCAAGATCACCAGCATCCACGAGATCACCGGCATGGAAGGCGACATCATCACCTCGCAGGAGATTTTCTTTTTCGAGCGCCTGGGCATGAGTCCGGACGGCGCGGTGCTGGGACGTTTCAGAGCCACCGGAGTGCGGCCCAAGCTGTCGGAAAAGCTGGCCGCCTACGGCATCGTGCTGCCCGAAGACTTGTTCGACCCGGACTTCGGGCTGGATGATCGCAAGGGCGAGGCGCTGCGATGAGCGAGAACCTGCGCTACGCGATTTTGTCGCTGGTTTTTTTGCTGGCCGGCGGCGCAGTGGTGGCCCTGGCCCTGCTGTGGAGCCGGCACCTGAGCGGCCACTCGCGTGCGCTGTCGGGGCGGCTGGACGCCATCGCCCAAAGCCGGCGCGAGGACCAGCAAGACCAACTGCTCAAATCCGGGCCGGCCCGCAAGGCACCCTGGCTGGGCTGGCTGCTGACGCATGCGCCAGGCGTGCAACAACTCGGCCTGCTGCTCAGGCGCTCGGGGAGCCACCAAAGCCTGGGTGAAGTCATGACGCTGAGCGCCGGCCTGGGCTTTCTGAGCTGGCTGCTGCCAGTGTGGCTGTTCGATTTGCCCTGGATGATGCCCATGGCCGCTGCAGTGCTGATCTTTTTGCTGCCCACGGCTTATTTGATGCACCTCGAAAAAAAACGCCGCCTGCGCTTTGAAGACCAGTTGCCCGAAGCGCTTGACTTCATGACCCGCGCGCTGCGCGCCGGTCACGGCTTGTCGGTCGCCATGGGCATGGTCGGTGACGAGTTGCCGGCGCCGGTCGGCAGCGAATTCAAAACGACCTTCGACCACATCAATCTGGGCATGAGCTTTGACGACGCGCTCTCCGATCTGGCCGACCGCGTCCACAGCAACGACCTGAATTTCCTGGTGATTGCCCTGACCATACAGCGCAAGACCGGCGGCAATCTGACCGAATTGCTCAGCACGCTGTCCAAGACCGTGCGGGAACGCATCAAGCTCAAAGGCAAGATCCGGGTGCTGGCCTCCGAAGGCAAACTCTCTGGCCTGCTGATTGGCGGCCTGCCCTTCGTGCTGGGCCTGGTGCTGTCGGTCATCAACCCGGTTTACATGTCCACCTTGTGGACCACGCCTTCCGGCCAGAAGCTGGTGCTGGCCGGGCTGGTGATGATGCTGCTTGGCGGGCTCTGGATGTGGAAGATCGTCCAGATCAAGGTATGAGGCGGCGCCGTGCGTGAGCTGATTTTCTTGCTGGCCATCCCGCTGGCGCTGATTGCCTTCGCCCTGCTGATGCTTGGCCTGGGCAAGCTGTTCCGGCAGGACCGCGTCAGAAAGCGCCTGGGCCAGTCGCTGCTTGAACGGACCCCGGCGAACCCGCGTGACGCTGCTTCGGGCGAGCGCCACCAGGGCTGGCGAAGGGTGCTGGAATCCTTGTCCAAGCTGTCAGTACCCGAGGGCGGCTGGCAGGGCTCGCAAGGCCGGCTCAAATTTGTACGGGCAGGCTTTCGCGAGGCGTCGGCAGCGCAGGTCTATTACGCCGCCAAGAGCGCGCTGACCCTGATCCTGCCGCTGTTGGTAGCACTGGTGATCAGCGTGGCGTGGCCGGCCACGCCCTACGCGCGGCTGGCACTGTACGGCGTGTCGCTGGCCGCACTCGGCTACTACCTGCCCGACCTTTACCTGCGCTTTTTGACGCGCCGCCGCTCCGACGAAATGCGCGACACCCTGCCGGACCTGATCGACTTGCTGGTGATCTGCACCGAATCCGGGCTGGGCATGGACGCTGCCATCAACCGCGTGTCGCAGGAAATCGCGCGCAGCAGCAAGACCCTGGCCGAGGAGTTTTACCTGGCCGCGCTGGAAATACGGGCTGGCGCCGGCCGGCCTGCCGCCCTGAAAAACCTGGCGCTGCGGGTGGACCTCGAAGACCTGCACGGTCTGGTGTCGATGCTGGTGCAAGCCGACCGCTTTGGCACCAGCCTGGCCGAGTCGCTGCGGATTCAATCCGAAGTCATGCGCACCAAGCGCATGCAGCGCGCCGA
>CAJAOB010000268.1 GCA_903941205.1 uncultured Burkholderiales bacterium
ACCCTGGCCATGTCCGGCTTGCTGTTAAGGTGGCTGGCATGAAGCTGCACGTCAAGCACACCACCGACTACCGTTACAGTGAGCCGCTGCGCTATGCGCTGCAAACGCTTTGGCTCACGCCGCAGACCGGCCCGGCGCAAACGGTGAACTTCTGGAGCCTGGGCGCGCCTGAAAAACTGTTTGCGCAGCAAGACGCTTTTGGCAACAGCGTTCACTCTTACACCTTCGTCGGCCGCGAGCAGGACGACGTGCGCTGGAGTCTGGTCAATGCGGCCGGGCAAGTTGACACGCTGGGCGTGGCCGAGTTTGTCGATGCGCCCCAACTGCCGCATCCCGGCTTTTTCTTGCGCCCCACCCATCTGGCCGCGCCCAGCGCCTTGCTGGCCGATTTTGGCCGGCGCTTGGTGCCCGCAGCGGGGGCTGACGGCATGGCGGACCTGCGCAGTTTGCTGGCTTTGAGCCAAGCCGTCGCTGAGGCTGTGCGCTACCAAAAAAACAGCACCAGCGTCAGCACCACCGCCTTGCAAGCTTTCGAGTCAGGCGCTGGCGTGTGCCAGGACCAGGCCCATGTGATGGTGGCGGTGTGCCGCAGTCTGGGTATTCCGGCACGCTATGTCAGCGGCTATTTTTATGCCGCCAACGAGCCCGACCTGGCCAGCCACGCCTGGGCCGACATCTGCCTGAATGTGGCCGAACGGCGCTGGGTCAGCATCGACATCACCCACAGCTGCCTGATCGATCAGCGCCACGTGCGCCTGGCCATGGGCACCGACTATGACGCTTGCCCGCCCATCAAAGGCGTGCGGCAGGGCGGCGGAGACGAGTCCATGACCGTGAGCATCACGATCGAGCCGGTTTGAGTGCCGGCTACTTGGCTGCGTTGAAAAAGCTTGGGTCGTAGTAAGCGCCGACCGGCTGCATTTTCTTGGCGGGACGCCCGTATTTCTCACGCAGCTGCACCACGGTGGCGGTGCCTGGCAGGCTCAGTTCCGCGTTGCGCTCGAAGCCGTTTTTTGGGTCCAGCAAGATGCTGTAAGACACCTCGGCGCTTTGCCGGGTGGCTGTAGGCACTTTTTTCATGAAGAGCTGGATCGCCGCCTCTTTGTTTTTAGGCTCGTAAAGCCAGTTCAGGGACTCGCGATAACCTTTGATGTAGCTGGTGAGCGCAGGGCCATTGTCTTTGGCCCAGCTTTTACGCACACCGGCTACCAAGCCCTGGTAGTTGCCAAGCTGGCTGGAGGCGTCGCCCAGCACGTTCACGCCGCTGGCTTTGGCCATCACGTCAAAGGGCGCGATCAGCATGGTGGCGGCGTGTTTTTTGGCGATCAGGTCGTTGTAGCGCTGCAAAACGCCACCGGCTGGAACCGTGGTGTAGTCGCGGTTGAGCATCAGGCCGTTGCGCTCCATGATTTCAAGCAAGACAAATGCATAGCCGGTGGTCAGGGAATCAACAGAGAGTTGCTTGCCCTTGAGTTCGGCGATGCTGCGCACATCAGCCACGCTGGCCAGACGCAAAAAGCCGTTGTCTGCGCCCATAACGGCGGTCAGGTCGCTGCCATCCACGCCGGGTGCGCCCTGGCCTTCGCGGTAAGCAATCAGGTTGTCGATGGCCGTCATGGCGATATCAAAGTCACCCTTGGCAAGACCTGTAATCTGGAAAGTCGAGTTGGGCGTGTCAATGGTTTTGACGTTCACACCGTGCTTGGCAAACAAGCCCTGCTCCTGGCCGGCCCACAGCGGCCAGTTGAAGCCGCCTGGGAAGATGATGACTTTGAGTTCCTGGGCCGGGCTGGGTGCTTTGTTCAGCGCGGCGTGTTGCGGGTTGCTGGCGCAAGCAGTCAGCAAGCCGGCCGTGGCCAGTGACAATGCGATTTTTAAGATGTTCATGGCTTCCTTTGTTTGCTATGTTTCGAGTTCAGGCAAAGCGCCTAAGGCACCCATTTCACTCTCGCAGAGGTGTGTTTTGCTTGCAAGAGGGCAAGCTTGGATTTGAGGCAGTTTGTGCGGAAAACAGATTTGCAAAGTGGGCATCCCGCATGATGGAAAACCCGTACCAATGGTGATTTGGCTAGCGCTCGTCAGCGCAGGCCCAGGTCTTGTAGGGAGTGGTGCACGTTGTGATCAGCGCACTCACACCCAACCTTGCCGCCAAAACCCTGTCGTCTTGCAGTTCACGTCACGCGATGACTTGCGTGGTCTTGGAACACACGGCTTCGATGTCAACCGAGACAACCGGGTCGGTAGGCAATTCGGAGTGAACCACCCGCTGACCAAGAAGTGCTTTTGTCTGGTCACAGCTTTTAACGCCGTCCATTTGGTCATCCGTAATTTTTTGGGATTCAAGGGGTTCCTGGTCGTCCACTACAAAGGGGTGGGCCAGAATGGATAGACTCAAGTTGAAAGCTAAACCGTCAATCACGGACTTTTGTGTGAGTGA
>CAJAOB010000269.1 GCA_903941205.1 uncultured Burkholderiales bacterium
CAGCAATGCGGGTAGCTGTGAACGATGTCGTGGGTTGCAAACAGACGGCCGTGCTCGCGCAGCTTGTCAATCACCAGCGGTGCGGCTTTCCAGATGTTCAGGCCGCCGAAGAAAGGCAGCTCGTCCACATAGCGGCCGTTGCCCTGCACCGGGTTGAGGATGTCGTCATAGGCGATGCCATTGGCGACGCAGGAGTTAAAGTCTTCCACCCCGTAAGCGGGCGAGGAGTGCACGATACCGGTGCCGTCGTCGGCAGTCGCGTAGTCGGCCAGAAAAACCGGCGACAGGCGCTTGTAGCCATAGACGCCGTGCTCGTCGGCCACATCGTGCAGCGGATGCTTGAAGTTGATCAGGCCCAGCTTTTCGCCCAGCGTGGTGGCCAGCACCGTGCCGGTCAGGGCGTAGCGCGCCAGGCATTTTTCGACCAGCACCGAGGCCAGCACCAGGAGGCCGCGCTCGGTATCAACCAGCGCGTACTCGAGCGCCGGGTTCAGGTTCAGCGCCTGGTTGGCGGGAATGGTCCAGGCGGTGGTGGTCCAGATGACGGCAAAAGCTTCTTTACTCAAGCTTGTCAGGCCAAAGGCGGCAGCCAGTTTGTCGGGTTCGGCGCAGGCAAAGCCGACATCCAGCGTCTGCGATTTCTTGTCGGCGTATTCAATCTCGAACTCGGCCAGCGACGAGCCGCAGTCAAAACACCAGTACACGGGCTTGAGGCCGCGGTAAACAAAGCCGCGTTCCATGATGCGTTTGAGCGCGCGGATTTCATTGGCCTCGTTGCCAAAATCCATGGTGCGGTACGGGTTGTCCCATTCGCCCAGCACACCCAGGCGCTTGAAGTCGGCCATCTGGCCGGCGATTTGCTCGGTGGCAAAGGCGCGGCACTTTTCCAAAAATTCTGCGCGGGCTTCCAGGCGCGACGGGCCGCTCCCTAGCGGCTGGGCGGCCCCCTCGGGGGGCAGCGAACCACGCGAAGCGGGGAGCGTGGGGGCCTGGATTCGGCCGTGGAGCTTTTCGATGGCGTTTTCGATCGGCAAGCCGTGGCAGTCCCAGCCGGGCACGTAGACCGCGTCTAGGCCCTTGAGCTGGCGCGCCTTGACGATCATGTCTTTCAGCACCTTGTTGACCGCGTGGCCGATGTGGATCTTGCCATTGGCGTACGGCGGGCCGTCATGCAGCACGAACTTGGGCCGGCCGAGCCGCACATCGCGCAGTTTTTTGTAAATGCCCTTGTCTTCCCAGGCCTGGACCCAGCCCGGCTCGCGCTTGGGCAGGTCGCCGCGCATCGGAAAGGGCGTGTCGGGCAGGTTGAGGGTGCTGCGGTAATCGGTTTTGGTGTCGGACATGGCTTGGCTTGGGGCTTTGGAGCGTCTGGAAGTGGCTGCTGGCGAGGTGGGGCCTGGCGAAGGAGCCGGCGGCGCACAGCGTGCCGGAAAGGGTGGCCTGAGTGCTGCGATGCAGTTCAGGCCCGGGCGGTGGCGAGATCGTCTAAATTCGGTCGCGCGTGGTTTGCCGGCTGGTTTCGGTGTGCATGGAAGCAAAGAAAGCCCGCGCCTCATCGCAGTCTCGGGCGATGCCTTTTTGCAGCGCCTCCAGGCCGTCGTATTTGAGTTCGTCGTGCAGTTTGTGCAGCAGTTCCACGTGGACGATTTTACCGTAGGCACTGTCCAGCCCGGCACTTCCCGGGGCCTCGGTCCAGGCCAGGCAGTGGACTTCCAGCAGCACGCGGCCGGCATCTTCCACGGTGGGGCGAATCCCCAGGCTGGCCACGCCGTCCACCGGGGTCGGGCCCAAGCCGTGCGTGCGGACCACGAAAATCCCCTGGGCGGCCGGCTTGTCATGCCGAAAGGCAATGTTCAGGGTCCGAAAACCAAGTTCGCGGCCAAGTTTTTTTCCATGCACCACGTGGCCCGAGATGCTGTAAGGCCGGCCCAGCAGGCGGCTGGCGTCCTCCATGCGGCCTTGCGCCAGGGCTTCCCGCACGGCCGAGCTGGAGACCCGCAGGCCATGCACTTCGTAGCTGTCCATGCGGGCGACCTCGAAGCCGCAGGCCGGGCCCGCCGCGTCCAGCATGGCGTAGTCGCCGGCCCGTTTACTGCCAAAGCGGAAATCGTCACCCACCAGCACATAGCGCACGTTCAGGCCGGCCACCAGCACTTCCTGGATGAAGGCCTCGGCGCTTTGCGAGGCCAGGCGGGCGTTGAAGGGCAGCACCACGGTCTGGTCTATGCCGCAGCGCGCCAGCTCGGTGAGCTTGTCGCGCAGGGTCGAGATGCGGGTGGGGGCGGTTTGTGGCGAAAAATATTCGCGCGGATGCGGCTCGAAAGTCATTACCCGGGCTGGCAAGCCGCGGTGCCGGGCCTCGTTTTTGAGCACAGCGAGCATGGCCTGATGGCCGCGGTGAACGCCGTCAAAGTTGCCAATGGTCAGCGCACAGGGCTGGGCCAGCGCCGGGTGCTGGTGGCCGCGAAATATTTTCATGCGTTCGATTATCGTTTTTATGACACCTCTTTCCGACCGCGTCCTGACAGCGTCGAGGGGACGCGGCGATGACCCGTGTCCGTGTCGTCAAATCACTGTATATTGAGGCTGAGCAGGCAGACGCAGCTTTTCGGGGTCGGGTCTGCCAGGCTGCATGCTTGAAATCGGTTTCCATTACCCATGGAGGTTCGTTTGAAGGTCTTGAAGCTGTCCGCCCAGGGCTTGCCACAATCGTGGATCAGCCTTGAACAAGCCGTCTTGCACTACGCCACTGGCGACGTGCGCTGGGAAGCCGGCGCGCAGGTGGCGCTGTTTCGTGGCGGCCACAACGCCCGCACCGGCGAGCAGTCGGTCATCACGGTCAACAGCATCATCGGCACCCGGGGCGTGCCCAACATCAACCCCTTTGACCTCAAGCCAGGTCTGACCAACAGCAAGCTGTTTGCGCGTGACCGCAATGTCTGCGCCTATTGCGGTGGCCACTTTCATGAGGAAGAGCTGACGCGCGAGCACATCATTCCGTTTGCCCAGCAGGGCATTGACCAATGGATGAACGTGGTGACGGCTTGCCGCGCCTGCAACCACCGCAAGAGCAGCCGCACGCCCGAGCAGGCCCGCATGCCGCTGCTCTATACGCCTTACGTGCCCAGCCTCTGGGAAGACTTCATTTTGCGCAACCGCCGAATTCTGGCCGATCAGATGGAGTTTTTGATCGCGCACGTGCCCCGCTCCTCGCGCTTGCTGGCCTGAGCCGGCCGGCGCGCTCAGCCGCCGGACCGC
The DNA here is from genome assembly GCA_903941205.1 of uncultured Burkholderiales bacterium. Taxonomy (GTDB): domain Bacteria; phylum Pseudomonadota; class Gammaproteobacteria; order Burkholderiales; family Burkholderiaceae_C; genus Polaromonas. Next base: position 3,259 of record CAJAOB010000269.1, read on the forward strand.
TCACCCTTTTTTTGAATTCCTTCAGGCAAACACGCCCGCCGTGTCCTGCATGCGGGCAGACACTTCGCCGAGCTGGTGCAGTGAGTCCCCGAAAGTCATCTCCAGCTGCGTCAGTTTCTTGAAGTAGTGGCTGACGATGTATTCGTCCGTCACGCCGATGCCGCCATGGAGTTGCACGGCTTGCTGGCCGACAAAACGCATGGATTGGCCCAGCTGGTACTTGGCGCGGGCCATGGCCACGCGGCGTTCGGCCGCCGGCGCGTTGAGCTTGAGCGCGGCGTAGTAGCTCATGGAGCGGGCCAATTCGAGTTGCATTTTCATGTCGGCCACCCGGTGCTGCAGCGCCTGAAAGCTGCTGATGACCACGCCGAACTGCTTGCGCTGCTTCATGTAGTCGACCGTGATGGCCAGGGTTTTGTCCATGGCGCCGACGGCTTCGGCGCAGGCGGCAGCCAGGCCGATGTCCACCGCGTGCTCCAGCGCAGCCAGGCCGTCCAGCGTGATCAGGCTGGCGCGGGCGGCGCTCAAGTGCACCTCGGCGGCCCGGCTGCCATCTTGCGTGAGGTAGCCGCGGGTGCTGACGCCAGGCGCAGCCCGCTCAACCAGAAACAGCGCCTGCTGGCCGCGTGCCATGGCGGGCAGCAAAAAAGCGTCGGCCTGGTCGCCGGCGGGCACCACGCTTTTTTGCGCGGACACCGTCCAGCCCTGTGCGGACTCGGTGGCCTGGGCCTCGCACTGATCCAGCCGGTAGCGCCCCTTGCGCTCCTGATGGGCCAGCACCACCAGCGCCTGGCCCGCCGCGATCTTGGGCAGCCAGCTTGTCTTGAGCGCTTCTGGTGCCCAGGCGTTGAGCACGCCGCCGGCGATCAGGGTCTGGGTGAAAGGCTCGAGCACCAGACCGCGCCCGAGCTCTTCCATCACGACCATGCCTTCAATCGGGCCCATGCCCAGGCCGCCCTGGTCGTCGGGAATGTAAAGGCCGGGCAGCCCCAGGTCGGCCAGTTCGGCGTAGGCCGCAGGTGAAAAGCCGCCGGCCTTGACGTTGGCGCGGCGGCGCTCGAAGTCATAGCCCTTGTCGACCCATTTGCGCACGGCGTCGCGCAATTGCTCTTGATCGTCGGAAAAATCGAAGTCCATGGTCTTGCCTCCTCAGCCCAGCACGGTTTGCGCGACGATGTTGCGTTGCACTTCGTTGCTGCCGCCGTAAATGGTGGTTTTGCGGGTGTTGAAATAGTGCGAGGCCAGCGGTGCGCAATGCAGACCGCCGCCCGGAAAGCCGGCCAGGCTGCCGGCGGCCTGGTCGCCTTGCCAGCCCGCCTCCATGGCTTCTTCAATGAAAGGCAGGCTGAAAGGGCCGGCGGCCAGCATCATGAGCTCGGTGTAGCGCTGCTGAATTTCGCTGCCGCGGATCTTCAAGAGCCCGGCGATGTCCAGCGAGCTCTTGCCCGTTTTCTCGGCTGACAGGACGCGCAGCACCATCATTTCCAGCGCGATCACATCGACCTCGAGCTTGGCGATCTCGTCGCGAAAGCGCGCGTCTTCGTACATGTTTTCTGCCTTGGCCACCCGCTTGAGGCGTTCGAGCTCGCGTTTGGCGCGGTTCACGTCGGCAATATTGGTGCGCTCATGGCCGAGCAGGTATTTGGCGTAGGTCCAGCCCTTGTTCTCTTCGCCGATCAGGTTGTTGGCCGGCACTTCGACATTGTCGAACCAGACCTCGTTGACCTCGGCCTCGCCGTCGAGCAAGACGATGGGGCGCACGGTGACGCCGGGTGACTTCATGTCGATCAGCAAAAACGAGATGCCGGTTTGCGGTTTGCCTTCGTTGCTGGTGCGCACCAGGCAGAAAATCCAGTCGCCGTACTGGCCCAGCGTGGTCCAGGTTTTCTGGCCGTTGACAATGAACTTGTCACCCTGGCGTTCGGCCTTGCACTTGACCGAGGCCAGATCGGAGCCTGAACCCGGCTCGCTGTAACCCTGGCTCCACCAGACCTCGCCGCTGGCGATGCCCGGCAAGAAACGCTGATGCTGCTCGGGGTTGCCAAAGGCCATGATCACCGGCGCCACCATCACCGGCCCAAAGGGCACCACGCGCGGCGCGCCGGCCAGCGCGCATTCTTCTTCAAACAGGTGCTTTTGCACGGCGCTCCAGCCCGGTCCGCCAAAGGCCGTCGGCCAGCCGTGGCCCAGCCAGCCTTTTTGGCCCAGGATTTTGGCCCAGCGCTGCATGTCGTCTTTGGACAGGCGCAGTGCGTGATGCACCTTGTGCGCGATGTCTTGCGGCAAATGGGTCTGGACCCAGGCACGTATGTCTTCTCGAAACTGCTGTTCTTCGGGGGTGAATGCAAGATCCATGGTGGCGGTGTCTCCGGTCGGCTCAATCGCAGGGATGTCTGTGGAATGCCCCGTTCGGGGCAAAGACGGCTTTTGTAGCACGCGCATCTGACGCGGGATGTCTCAGCTGGGACAAAAATTCGGCGCAGCCCGGCTCGCAAGCTGTTGATGAGGAGCGGCCGAGAGGATGCCATCCTTGCAAAGGGTGGGGGTTGCGCTTGATTTTTCGTGCCAAGTCCAAACCAGTCGGGGATGGATTCCTGCCCCCCGATCAGGTCGAGGGCAGGCTGCGCAGGAATGACGGTTCGGGTGCGACTGACGGTGCGGCGGCGAAGGACGGCGCGGGGGCGAATGAAAGCGCGGGGGCGAGCGACGGTGCGGGCACGAACGACGTTGGCGAGTGGGGTACGGCTGTTCTTTCTTGTCATCCTCGCGCATGCGGGGATCCATCTTTTGGCCGAAGGCCCCGCACGCACAGGGGATGGATTCCTGCCTCCCGATCAGGTCGAGGGCAGGCTGCGCAGGAATGACGGTGCTTGGGATGGATTCCTGTCCGCGCAGGAATGACAGTGCCAGGGGTCGATGCCTGCCCCCATCGGATCAAGCGCAGGCCATGCAGGAATGAAGAAGCGGTGGCAGCGAAGGTGCAGTGGGAATCGGCCTGATCCTAAACTACCCGCCATGAGCGAGAGAGAAAAAAATATTGTCATCCTGATTTCTGGCGGTGGCTCGAACATGGGCGCGATTCTTCGGGCGGCGGTCCGGGAAAATTGGCGAGACCGACTGGGGGCCCGCGTGGCCGCTGTGATCAGCAACAGGGCCGAGGCCGAGGGGCTGGCGCTGGCCCGGGGCCTGGGTGTGGTCACGCAGGTGCTGGCGCACCAGGGCTTTGAGTCCCGCGCCGCCTTTGATGCCGCCTTGCAAGCCATGATTGATGCGCATCAACCCGCGCTGGTGGTGCTGGCCGGCTTCATGCGCATCTTGACGCCCGACTTTGTGGCGCATTACCGGGGCCGGCTGGTGAATATTCATCCTTCGCTGTTGCCGGCTTTCACCGGGCTGGACACGCACAGTCGCGCCTTGCAAGCCGGCTGCCGGGTGGCGGGCGCGACCGTTCACCAGGTGACGACCGAGCTGGACCAGGGGCAGATCCTGGCCCAGGCGGTGGTGCCGGTGCTGCTGGGCGACAGTGCCGAGGCGCTGGCCGCGCGCGTGCTCACGCAGGAGCACCTGTTGTACCCGCAGGCGATCAAGGCCTTGTTGCCGACCTTGAGCGCCGGCTGACGCGCTAGCGAGGAAGGCGCATGGCGAGGCAGCGCCCGGTCGATGTACGTCAGGAGGGTGTGCTTGCGCTCCACATGAAAAAGAACTTAGCGCGCTGAGTCAGCGCCTTGGCTGTTCCGGCCCGGGGCCTGGCCTCAAGATGGCCCCGATCATGTGCAGTGCGATAAGCCATCAAGACGCCGACGCCTTGAGCTGGTGCAGCGCTGCGCGCACGATGCCAGCCGCATCCACACCGAAAAAAGCCCGCAAGGCGGCGCGCGTGTCGCTGCGGCCAAAGCCGTCGGTGCCCAGCGTCAGGTAGGCGCGGCCGGGCGGCAGGAAGGCGCGCACGCTCTCAGGCACGGCGCGGACATAGTCGGTGGCGGCAATGATGGGGCCGCGGCTGCTGGCCAGTTGCGCCGCCACAAAGGCGGTGGATGCCGGCTGGCCGCTGAGCGCAAGCTGCTGCTGCGCGGCGCCGTCCCGGGCCAGTTCGCTCCAGCTGGTCACGCTGTAGACCGTGCAAGTGACCCCTTGCGCCGCGAGCTGGCGGGCGGCTTTGATGACTTCGGTCAGGATCGCGCCCGAGCCCATCAGCGTGACTTCGCCAACAGGGCCGCCGCCCGGGGTCGGCGCGGTGGCCGGAGCAGTGGCTGAGTAGTGCCCGAAGCGGTAGCAGCCGCGGATGATGTCCGCCTCGCTGCCGGCGACCAGGTCGGGCTGCGCGTAGTTCTCGTTCATCAGCGTGACGTAGTAAAAAACATCTTGCTGCTCGATCATCATTTCCTGCATGCCGCGGTCCAGGATCACCGCCAGCTCGCCGCTGAAGGCCGGGTCGTAGGCCTTGCAGTTGGGAATGGTGGCGGCCACCAGGTGGCTGGTGCCGTCCTGGTGTTGCAGGCCTTCGCCGCCCAGGGTGGTGCGGCCGGAGGTGGCGCCTAGCAAGAAGCCGCGTGCACGCTGGTCGGCGGCGGCCCAGATCTGGTCGCCCACGCGCTGAAAGCCAAACATTGAGTAATAAATATAAAAAGGCAGCATGGCGAGCCCGTGCACGCTGTAGCTGGTGGCTGCGGCCGTCCAGCTGGCCAGCGCGCCGGCTTCGCTGATGCCTTCTTCCAGAATCTGTCCGTCCAGGGCTTCGCGGTAGCTCAGCACCGAGCCGATGTCCTCGGGCTCGTAGCGCTGGCCGGCGCTGGAGTAGATGCCCACCTGCTTGAACAGGTTGGCCATGCCGAAGGTGCGCGCCTCGTCGGCGACGATGGGCACCACGCGCGGGCCGAGCGCAGCGTCCTTCAGCAGCGCGCCCAGCAGGCGCACGAAGGCCATCGTCGTCGACATCTCCTTGCCCGCGGCCTGGAGTGCGAAGCCGGCCACGTCGGCCAGCGCCGGAACCGGCACCGGCGAGG
>CAJAOB010000270.1 GCA_903941205.1 uncultured Burkholderiales bacterium
ACTTTTTCCTCGACCGAGGCGGTGCACAAGACCTTGGTGGCGCCAAACTCGATCAGCACCGAACCTTCGGCGTGGATGGTGTAGTGACGCGTCATGCGCACGGGCCGAAGTTGGTCGGGCTGGCGGTTGGCGGACCGGGTAAAACGGGGCTGGGTCATGGCGTAGGGCTTGAGGTTCAATAGAAGAAGTTCCGCAGCACGACCAGGCAAAGGCCAGGCGGAAGGGGAGCAACATTATCAGTCGGCCGGCAAGACGAGCACTTTCAGGCGGCAGCGCGCCCCCTGCTGCGGTCCGGCTGCGCGCGCCCCAAGTAAACTACAGCGAAAGCCAACGGACAGTCCCAGCCGACTAACGCGGCAGCGCCAGACCACGCGACGGAAAGCTGGCAGCGCCTTTGAGCCACTATTTGAAGCCTGCAAGCGAAGGCGGTATGCGCCCAATGGCCTTGCACCATTGCACTTGAGAGAAATCCATTCCATGTCAGTCTTCAGCATGACGGGCTACGCGACAGCCCAGTCGACCCCTCTCCGCGCAGGGCCTGCCGGCGAGCTTCCCACGGAAAATCCGCTGCGGCTCGGCATCGAAATCCGTTCGGTCAACAGCCGCTTCCTGGACCTGTCCTTTCGCCTGCCCGATGAACTTCGGCAAGCCGAGCCGGCTTTGCGCGAACTGCTCACCGGGCAACTCAAGCGCGGCAAGGTCGAGATGCGGGTCTGGCTCGAGAGCAGCGCCCCCAGCAGCTTGCGCGCGCCCTCGGCCCAGACCCTGCAGCGCCTGGGCTCTTTTGAGGACACCATCAAGTCCTGGCTGCCGCAGGCCGCCGGTCTGAGCGTCGCCGACGTCCTGCGCCTGGCGGTCAACGAAGACCAAAAACCGCACGACCACGGCGCAGAACTCCTCAAACTCGCTAAAAAAGCAGTCAAGGAACTGCTACAAGCGCGCGAGAGGGAAGGCGCGCGACTGGCGCAGATGCTGACGGATCGCACCGGCCAGCTGCGCACGCTGTCCGCTCAAGCCGGACCGCTGGTGCCCAAGCTGGTCGAGCAGCAGAAAAGCCGTTTCATGGAGCGCTGGAAGGAAGCCATGGCGCTGGCCGAAAGCGCTGCGCTGCCCGAGGCGGCCCAGGACCGGGCCCTGACCGAAGCCACGGCCTTTGCGATTCGCATTGATGTGGCTGAGGAAATCACCCGTCTGGCCTCCCACCTCGATGAAATCGACCGTTTGCTGGCCCAGGGTGGTGAGGTCGGCAAGCGGCTCGATTTCCTGATCCAGGAACTGCATCGGGAAGCCAACACCATGGGCTCGAAATCCGCAGCGCTGGAGCTCACGCGCATTTCGGTCGACATGAAAGTGCTGATCGAGCAAATCCGCGAGCAAGTGCAAAACATCGAATAAAGCCCCATGGCACGTCTTCACGGCGCCGCGGCCCAACCCTTCTTTTTCAACTGCCCTCGCTGCTCTTATGGACTACCCCGGAAACCTGTTTGTTGTTGCGGCGCCCAGCGGTGCTGGTAAATCCAGCCTTGTCAAGGCCCTGCTGGAGATTGACTCCCGCGTTCAGCCGGCGGTATCGCACACCACCCGCCCGCCGCGTGGCCAGGAAAAACACGGACGGGAATACTTCTTCTTGTCCAATGCGGAGTTCGACGGGATGATCGAGCGCAATGCATTTCTGGAATGGGCCCATGTGCACGGCCAGCGATACGGCACTTCGCGCCAGGCCATCGAGGAACGCATGCAAAACGGAGCCGATGTGATCCTGGAAATTGATTTTCAGGGTGCCATCAACATCAAAAAAATTTTTGCAAATGCCGTGCTGATCTTCATCCTGCCGCCGAGTTGGGAGGAACTGCGCGCCCGCCTGCAACGCCGCGGCGAAGACAGCCCCGAGGTGATCGAGTTGCGCCTGAAGAACGCCGCCGTGGAGATGGCGCAAGCCTGCGAATTCGACTTCGTTATAATCAACGAGTTATTCGAGCGAGCAGTTTTCGACCTGAAAACCATTGTCCATGCTCAGCGGCTCAAGTTTTTGGCTCAGCGGCGAGCCCGGGCCGAAACCTTCAAAGCGCTGAATATCCCCTGAAATCATCGCTTTTCCCTGCATCCTTGCGCTCACGCCTACCCGGAGATCATCATGGCCCGCATCACTGTCGAAGACTGCCTGGAACAAATCCCCAACCGCTTTCAGTTGGTGTTGGCGGCAACCTACCGGGCGCGCATGCTCAGCCAGGGCCATGCGCCTAAGATCGAAAGCAAGAACAAGCCCGGCGTAACAGCTCTGCGCGAGATCGCGGCCGGCAAGGTGGGGCTGGAGATGCTAAAAAAAGTTCCTCTCTGAAGCCCTCAAGGCCCCACAAAAGGCACCGCTTGTCGGTGCCTTTTGTTTTACGGCTCGGTAAAAATCTTAGCCAATGCGAGTGCGCTCGCGGTGACGCTACATTTAAGGCATGAGCGCCCTGCTTTCACCCGTTCTGGCCAAGCCCACGCCCGCCGCAGTCAATGCCGCTGCGGCCAGTTTTGCCGCGCTGACTGCGAAGCTCGATTACCTGAGCGCCGCCGACATTGAAAACGTCCGCCGCGCGTACCGCTACGCCGATGAGGCGCACCTCGGCCAGCTTCGCAACAGCGGCGAGCCCTACATCACGCACCCCATCGCCGTCGCCCAGCAATGCGCCGAATGGAAGCTGGACGCGCAGGCGCTGATGGCCGCCCTGCTGCACGATGCGATTGAAGACTGCGGGGTCACCAAGCCCGAGCTGATCGAGCGCTTTGGCGCACCAGTAGCAGAGTTGGTCGACGGCCTGACCAAGCTCGAAAAGCTCGAATTCAACACCCGAGAGGAGAATCAGGCCGAGTCGTTCCGGAAAATGCTGCTGGCCATGGCCCGCGATGTGCGCGTCATTTTGGTCAAGCTGGCAGATCGCACGCACAACATGCGCACCCTGGGCGATGTGCCGCCAGCCAAATGGGCGCGCATTTCAAGCGAAACCCTCGACATTTATGCACCCATCGCGCACAGGCTGGGCCTAAACACCACCTACCGCGAATTGCAAGACCTGTCATTCAGACATCTGCATCCCTGGCGCTACGCCACGCTTTCCAAGGCTCTGGCGCGAGCCCGTGGCCGACGACGCGATGTCATCAAGCGCGTTCAGAGCGAGGTCGAAGCTGCCTTTGAGACGGCCGGAATCCCTGTTCACATCCATGGGCGCGAAAAATCGCTGTACTCCATCTACCGCAAGATGGACGAGAAGCACCTTTCGTTCGCGCAAGTGACTGACATTTACGGCTTTCGAGTCATCGTGGGTGGACTGACCGCGTGCTACACCGCCATGGGTGTGCTGCACCAGCTCTACAAACCGATGCCCGGGCGGTTCAAGGACTACATCGCAATCCCGAAAATCAACGGCTATCAGTCGCTGCACACCACCCTGATCGGCCCTTCCAGCACGTCCATCGAATTCCAGATGCGTACCGAGGCCATGCACATGGTCGCCGAATCGGGCGTCGCGGCCCACTGGCTCTACAAGGCTAACAACACCCAAAGCGATGCTTCACAGCAGCTTGGCACGCAGTGGTTGCAGTCACTGCTCGATATTCAGCATGAGACTCGGGACGCAGCCGAATTCTGGGATCACGTCAAGATCGACCTCTTCCCCGACGCGGTCTATGTGTTCACGCCCAAAAGCCAGATCATGGCCATGCCGCGGGGCGCCACGGTCGTTGACTTCGCCTATGCCATTCACAGCGACATCGGGCACCGGACCGTGTCGGCCAAGGTCAATGGCGAACAGGTTCCCTTGCGCACGGAGTTGCACAACGGCGACGTCGTCGAGGTCGTGACAGCGCCCATTTCAAGCCCGAATCCGGCGTGGCTGGGCTTTGTCAGAACGGGGCGGGCACGCTCCAAAATCCGCCATCACCTCAAGACCATGGCGCTCACCGAGTCTCAAGACCTGGGCGAAAAAATGCTGGCGCAGGCTTTGCGGGCTGAAGGCATCGACAAACTGCCGGCAGACGATGAAACAAACCGCAGCTTGTGGGAAAGGATTCTGCGTTTCAGCGGCAACCGCTCTCGGGCTGACCTACTGACCGACGTGGGGCTTGGAAAACGCATCGCCAGCATCGTGGCCAAGCGTATCGTCAAGTTACTCGCAGAAGTTGGTGAGAAGCCAGACGCCCTGCTCATGAGCCGTGAACGCTTCACGGCGCACGAGTCGGTCTCGCAAGGGGCGTTACTGCTGGACGGCAGCGAAGGCGCTTCGGTGCAGTTTGCGAAATGTTGCAAACCCATTCCCGGCGATGGCGCAGTAGGCTACCTGGGGCGCGGAGAAGGGCTGGTGGTGCATACCAGCGACTGCGCTGTGGCCGCGCGCCTGCAATACCGTGACAGCGAGCGCTTCATCGCCGTGGACTGGTCCGACGAACCGGTGCGCACGTTCGAGACAAGCCTGCTTGTCACCGTCTCGAACGGCAAGGGAGTGCTGGCGCGCGTCGCGGCGGCTCTGGCAACGGCTGAAGCCGATATCACCCAAGTGGAAATGCAGCAGGAATCTACACAGGATGCTGCGGATTTGCGCTTTGGCGTGTCGGTGAGGGACCAGGCTCATCTCACGGATATCATCCGCAGCGTCAAGCGCACGCCCTCAGTGCTGCGCGTGCAGCGTGTCAAACCCGGGATCTGAAGCGCAGCTGGAGGCTCAGGCTTGCAAAGGCTCGGATTGGGGCGGAGCCGGGTAACGCACTTGCAACACCTCCAGCAACCGAATCCCGCTGGGCGTCATCAGTTGAACCTCGTCACCTACGCAGGCCTTGAGCAGCGTGCGCGCAACAGGAGAGACCCAGCTGATTTCGCCCGCCGAGCTGTCAACCTCGTCAATCCCCTTGATGGTGACGCATCGCTCGCTCTGACCGTCAACCAGGTACAAAACCGTCGCACCGAAAAACACCTGATCTCGACCGTGGTGTAGCGACGGGTCAGTGATGACCGCGATTTCAAGGCGCTGCGTCAAAAAACGGATGCGGCGGTCGATCTCCCGCAAGCGCTTTTTCCCATAGATATAGTCGCCATTTCAGAGCGGTCACCATTGCTGGCAGCCCAATGGACAATGTCCACGATCTTGGGCCGCTCATTGTCAATAAGGTCCAGCAGTTCGGCCTTCAGCCGGCTGTAACCAGCAGGGGTGATGTAGTTCTTGCCGCCAGCCGGCAGCGGCGGCAGGGCTGGCGCCTCGTCGTCTACAACAGCTTGTGGCTTGGGGACTCGTGTCATGGCTCGAATTTAAGTTGTAAGCGGTCACTGCGCGGCTCAGGCCCAAGAGCCGAGCTTGGCGGGCACAGCGAGACCGCGCTGCGCGTCTCGAAGAAAGCGATCTGCGACAACTTGCTTGGCAGCACCGGAACCCTTACCAGTCAGACCTTCATCCCCGACGCATAGGCCGGTCCGAGGACCAAAGCCGGGCGAAGTCTTGCGAGCCCATCTGCCACGGCTCAAGGGGTGACCGAAGAGCCCATCAGTGAAAGTGCAGAACCACCGGGATTTTCTGAAAAGGCGTCCGAGGAGGCAAGCCTTTCAAGGCCAGTCGGCCTTGCGACTGTTGAAGCCACTAAAGAGAGGCCCACCAGGGACCAGGGAGGTCAGACGCCACCAAGAAGAAAGGACTTACACCCTCTCGAGCGTAAGTCCCTGATTCATTTGGTGCGGCTGGCAGGAATTGAACCCACGACCCCTTGGTTCGTAGCCAAGTACTCTATCCAACTGAGCTACAGCCGCGAAGCATCGAATTATAACTTAATTCGGAGCTGGTTCAAATGCACTCGTGAACGTGCGCTGCCCCCAGTATTGGCAACACGACAATGCAGAGCCCGTGGGTTGAATCGTAACGGGTTGAATGGGTGGATCTGATGGCGCAATGCCGCCAGCGCGCTGGCGGCATTGCGCTGCGAACCTGGCCAGTGGCACGTACCACATGGCGCTGCGCGGGCGGTGGTGGCTGTTGTCCTCACGCCAGTTGTCGATGACGCTGCCCATATGGCTGAGGCCGGCGAACCAGTGCTACGACCCCGAGTTCGACACCAAACCCGATAAGCTGTTGATACATATAGGGTGAGCTTGAAACTTGCCACTACAAAAGCGTCAGCTGAGCGTCTTGGGTCGGTTTTTTGATTTTCAAAGTCTCCAGCACTTGAGCTTGGGCGTCGTTGATCGTTGAGATGCCCGAGATGGGCTCTGCCTTGTTGGTGCGCACTTTGTGGCGCTGAATTTTTCTTAGTTCTGCCAAAGCCTGTTCCGGCGACAAGTCGCTTTTGGCTAGCTTCAAGCGTTGGCGCATGACGCGGTAAACAATCAACGCCATGAAGCAGATGAACGCATGGGCGCGGATTCTCTCGGGCAGGCGGTGGTACACCGGCGCAATCTCTATCTCCGACTTGAGCACCCTGAAGCCCCGCTCAATATCGGCCAACGCCTTGTAGCGCTGCACGACTTCTTGCGGCCTCAAGTCCGCCACCTTGGTCACCAGCATCAGCTTGCCGTCCATCAGCTCGGCCTGCTTGAGCCCGGCCGCGTCTACGCTGGAGCTGAACAAATCCATTTTGAGATCGACCTTGACTATTTTTGCCAAGTGCGCCTCTTTGACCTCGTGATA
>CAJAOB010000271.1 GCA_903941205.1 uncultured Burkholderiales bacterium
CACGCGCCGGCAGACAAACTCGGCAACGCCACTCAGGCCCCGGTGCAGATGTCTGGCGAGCGGGCAGCTCGCCCGGTGGTCGCCGCGATTTACCAACTCGACGGTCTGGTTCGCCGGGCATCCGCGCTGCAACTGACAGCCGACGCCCGTCAGGCAGCCGCCCTTGAAGTGCAAGAGGTCAGCGCATGATCGACAGTCTGTTCATGGCCGGACAAGGCCTTTTCGGCGGCATCTGGCCCGCTACCGTGTGGCCCGTGCTGTGGACTCTCATCAAGATTGTCGCGGTGCTGTTGCCGCTCATGGGTTGCGTGGCCTATCTCACGCTGTGGGAGCGCAAGGCGATCGGTTTCACGCAGATCCGCCTGGGCCCCAACCGCGTTGGCCCGTTCGGCCTGTTGCAACCGATTGCCGATGCTCTCAAGTTGCTGACCAAAGAGATCATCATGCCGACGGCGGCCAGCAAGGGCTTGTTCGTGCTCGGCCCGATCATGACCATCATGCCGGCGCTCGCGGCCTGGGCGGTCATTCCCTTCGGTCCGGAAGTGGCGCTGGCCAACATCAACGCCGGCTTGCTGTTCCTCATGGCGATCACCTCGCTCGAGGTTTACGGAGTGATCATTGCCGGTTGGGCCTCCAACTCCAAGTACGCCTTTCTCGGTGCGCTACGCGCCTCGGCGCAAATGGTCAGCTACGAAATTGCGATGGGCTTTTGCCTGGTCGTGGTGCTCATGGTTTCGGCCAGCCTGAACATGACCGACATCGTCATGGGTCAGGCACGCGGCATGGCGGCAGACCGTGGTCTGAACTTCCTTTCCTGGAACTGGCTGCCGCTGTTGCCCATCTTTGTCGTGTACTTCATTGCCGGCCTGGCCGAAACCAACCGCCACCCCTTTGACGTGGTGGAGGGCGAGTCGGAGATCGTGGCTGGCCACATGGTCGAGTATTCGGGCATGGCTTTTGCCATGTTCTTCCTGGCCGAATACGCCAACATGATTCTGGTGTCCATTCTTTGCGTCATCCTGTTTTTGGGTGGCTGGCTACCACCTATCGACTCGACGCTCTTTAACTGGATTCCAGGCTGGATCTGGCTGGGCCTGAAGACCTTTGTGGTGGTCACCATGTTCTTGTGGGTGCGCGCCACTTTCCCACGTTTTCGCTATGACCAGATCATGCGTCTGGGCTGGAAGATTTTCATCCCCGTGACGCTGGTGTGGCTGGTGGTGGTTGGCGCCTGGATGCAGACGCCTTACAGCATATGGTGACCATGGCCTCCACGCTTTTCACTTCGTGTAACGCGCTGCCCCCCGAGGGGGCCGCTGCGCCTGCGGCCCGGCTAAGCCGGTTCCGCGGCCCCGGCTTGAACAATGCCCCATCTATGACTCAGTTGTGCAGGAAATCATCATGAGTGCAGTTGCTTCTGTCAAAGATTTTGTTTCCAGCTTCATGCTGACCGAGCTGCTCAAGGGCATGGCCCTGACGGGCAAGTACATGTTCAAGCGCAAGATCACGATTCAGTTTCCTGAAGAGAAAACGCCGATGAGTCCGCGCTTTCGGGGGCTGCATGCGCTGCGTCGTTATGACAACGGTGAAGAGCGCTGCATTGCCTGCAAACTCTGTGAGGCGGTTTGTCCGGCCATGGCGATCACCATCGAGTCAGATGTGCGTGAAGACGGCAGCCGCCGCACATCGCGCTATGACATTGACCTGACCAAGTGCATCTTTTGCGGCTTTTGCGAAGAAAGCTGTCCGGTCGACTCGATCGTCGAGACCCACATCCTCGAATACCACGGTGAAAAACGTGGCGACCTTTACTTCACCAAGGACATGTTGCTGGCGGTGGGTGACCGCTACGAAGCCGAAATTGCAGCCAACAAGGCGGCCGACGCCAAGTACCGTTAACGCCAGACCGACCGCTTTGCTGATCGCACGAAAGAATTCACAACAACATGGACGCTCAAACAGGTCTTTTTTATGCCTTTGCTGCAGTGCTGCTCATCGCTGCGTTCAAAGTCATCACCTCCCGCAACCCGGTTCACGCCGCGCTTTACCTGGTGCTCGCTTTCTTTCAGGCTTCGGCCCTTTGGATCTTGCTCAAGGCGGAGTTTCTGGCCATCACGCTGGTGC
>CAJAOB010000272.1 GCA_903941205.1 uncultured Burkholderiales bacterium
CTGCAGCGCATCCTGAGCTACCTGCCCAAGCAGCGCATCACCTTGCTGTTCTCGGCGACTTTCTCCCCTGAAATCAAGCGTCTGGCGTCAAGCTATCTGCAAGACCCGGTGACGATCGAGGTGGCGCGCTCCAACGCCACGGCATCGACCGTGGAGCAACATTTCTACAGCGTCAGCGCCGACGACAAGCGCCGCGCGCTGCACCAGATCCTCAAGCAGCGCGGCATGAAGCAGGCCTTTGTGTTCGTCAACAGCAAGCTCGGCTGCGCGCGGCTGGCCCGCTCGCTCGAGCGTGAAGGCCTGAAAACCACCGCCCTGCATGGCGACAAGAGCCAGGACGAGCGCTTGAAGGCGCTGGACGCCTTCAAGAAAGGCGAAGTTGATTTGCTGGTCTGTACCGACGTGGCAGCCCGCGGGCTTGACATCAAGGACGTGCCGGCGGTGTTCAACTTCGACGTGCCTTTCAATGCCGAAGACTATGTGCACCGTATTGGCCGCACCGGCCGCGCTGGCGCCTCAGGTCTGGCAGTGAGCTTTGTGGCCGGCAGCGACACGCGCCTGGTGGCCGATATCGAAAAGCTCATCAAGACCAAGATCGAACTTGAGCCGCTGGAGTTCGAGGAAGACCGTCCGCGCATCAGCGAGCAAGGGCGTATCAACGACGGGCGCCGCATGTACCGCGATGCCGAAGGCATGGCGCAGCCGGACGAACCAGGTGCCCAGAGTCTGGCCCCGCACGAGCGCCGCGAGATTCGGGAAGCCCGGGAACACCGGCGGCCGCGCGAGCGTCGCGAATACGTGCCGCGCCAGTCCAGCGCCCCTCGCGACCCGTTTTTCGACCAGCCTTACGAGCCTGGCCTGCCAAAGGAAGCTCAGCCAGCCTGGGAGGCGACGACGAAATCAGCGGCTCCTCGCGGGATTTCGGCCAATATCAAGCCCAAGAAGAAGGTCGCGGCCCTCTTCAAAACGGTGACCGAATCCCAGCGCTGAATCGCGCTGGCTTTAAAGAAACCCGGCTGTCTGGCACGCCGGGTTTTTTTCGCCCTAGGTCGACATTCTTTTTCGACGCCCTTTTTCGAGGCCCTTTTTCGACGCTCTTCTTCGGCTGTCTTCTTTGGCTGTCCACGTTGGCGCTCGCTCGGGAAAGACCGCTTTCAGGACGCGGTTCCAAGCGCCCCAGCTGCCGCGGCCACGCCAGCGTGCGGCTGCATGGCCTCGCAGCGGACTGAAAACAGCTCGAAGGCGCCCGGCGCCGTGCCCGGGCGCGCGGCCGTCAGGCAATCGCCCCAGACGCAGCCCGTGTCCAGCGCCAGCGTGTTGTGGCGCATCACGGGGGTACTGTCGGCAGCGTCCAGCCCCACCGTTGACCAATGGCCAAATGCCATGGGCGTGCCGGCTGTCAGCCTGCCGGGCACCTTGAACCAGGGCATACAGCCCTTGGGGGCCTTGCTGGCCGCGCCTTTGGTTTGAAACTCCATCTCGCCGTCTGCGCTGCAAAAGCGCAGCCGCGTCAGCGCGTTGACGATCACGCGCAGGCGGTCATGACCGCTCAGGCTGTCATCCCAGCGAGCGGGGCGGTTGCCATACATTTGCGCCAGAAAGCCCGCGACATCGGGTCCCCGCAAGGCGCGCTCGACTTCGCCAGCCAGTTCCATCGTGCGCGCCACGCTCCACTGCGGCAACACGCCGGCATGCACCAGCAGCCAGCCCTGCGCCTGCAGTGCCATGGGCCGGTGGCGCAGCCAGTCGAGCCATTCGGCCCGGTTCGGCTCGGCCAGTATGGCGTCGAGCGTGTCGCCGCGGTGCTGCCGGCCCAAGCCATAGCCGACCACCAGCAGATGCAGGTCGTGGTTTCCCAGCAGGCTTTGGGCTGAGTCGCCAAGTTGCGCCAGCGTTTGCAGCACAGCCAGCGAGTCAGGTCCGCGGTTGACGAGGTCGCCGAGCAGGTAAAGGGTGTCCCGGCTGGGTGAAAAATCGACGGTGCGCAGCAGTCGCAGCAGGGGTTCGTGGCAACCCTGCAAGTCACCGATGAAGTAAAGTGCCATGTGTTTATTTTCGTCTGCTTCCATGGATATCTTGTTGATCGTCCTGCTGACTCTGCTCAACGGCGTTTTCGCCATGTCGGAGTTGGCGCTAGCCTCGAGCCGCAAGGCTCGTCTGGTGGCCACGGCTGAAGCCGGCGACAATGGCGCCCGGGCGGCTTTGGGCCTGCTGGAGAATCCGACACAGTTCCTGTCCTCCGTGCAAGTCGGCATCACCTCCATTGGCATGCTCAACGGCATCATTGGCGAGGCGGCTTTCAGCAGCGGCTTGTCGGTATGGATTCAGACCTGGGGCGCTTCGGCGCGGGCCGCCGACATTTCTGCTACGGCGCTCGTCGTGGTGGTGATCACCTACATCACCATCGTTTTTGGTGAACTCGTGCCCAAGCGCATCGGTCAGCTCTACCCTGAAACCGTGGCGCGTCTGGTCGCGCGGCCGATGGTGGGCGTGGCTACTGCGGCCCGACCCTTTGTCCGCCTGCTTTCCATCAGTACCCACGCCGTGCTCAAGCTGCTGCGTGTGGACAACGCCGCGAGCCGGGCCGTCACCGAAGAGGAAATTGCCGCCAGCCTGGAAGAGGGCGTGAGCGCCGGCCTGATTGAAGAGCACGAGCACCAGATGGTTCAAAACGTGTTCCTGCTCGACGACCGACTGCTGCCTTCGCTGATGTTGCCGCGCTCGGACATCGAGTGGCTGGATGCCAGCGACACACTGACCCAGGCGATCGAAAAAGCCAGTCTCAGTGGTCATTCCTGGTATCCGGTGTGCCGCGGCGGGCTGGATGACGTGGTGGGCGTGGTCAAGGTGGCGGAACTGCTGGTGCGTCAGCCCCTGGTGGCAACGGGCGGCGCGCCCAAAACGCAAGAGCGTGTTGGCGCTTACGCTGTGCCTGCGGTGTT
Source organism: uncultured Burkholderiales bacterium (assembly GCA_903941205.1). Lineage (GTDB taxonomy): Bacteria > Pseudomonadota > Gammaproteobacteria > Burkholderiales > Burkholderiaceae_C > Polaromonas. Next base: position 2,943 of record CAJAOB010000272.1, read on the forward strand.
TGTGCCGGAGTCCCTGAGCGGCATGGAGTTGCTTGAGCAGTTCCGCGAACGCTCCACCCGCATCTTGCTGGTGGTGGATGAATACGGGGTGGTGCAGGGCATGATGACGCCGCTGGACATGCTCGAAGCCATTACCGGCGAGTTGCAGTCCGGTGCGCAAGTCGACGCCTGGGCGACGAAGCGTCCCGACGGCAGCTGGCTGCTCGATGGCGCGATGCCGGTGTCCGAGCTCAAGGCCCGTCTCGACATCAAGCTCCTGCCGGCCGAAGAACGAGGGCGCTACAACACCCTGGCCGGCTTGCTGCAAAGCGTATCGGGGCGCCTGCCCTCTCCGGGCGAGCATTTCGATTGCGTCGGTTGGCGCTTCGAGGTGCTGGACCTTGATGGCAAGCGCATTGACAAAGTGCTGGCAAGTCGGCTCCCGTCTTGATGGGTGCTTTGTAGCAGTACTGCCCCTCTGTCTTAACGCGCCATGGGGGCGTTGGAGAGGGTTCGTCAGATGCGCTTTTCTGAGCCCTGGGTACGCCGCAGGCGTGTGGAATTTGTAGCGTTCGCCGAGTACTTTCAGCGTTCGCCGAGTCTCAAGGCGCGGTGCCCGCGGGCCGCACGGCCGGGGTGACGGTGATCAGCACTTCGTTGCCGCCGAAGCTGGAGGGCTGGAGTTGCACCGAGGCGACGCGCTCGCCTTTGCTAAAGGTCAGCAAACTCAGTTTCGAGTAAGAGCTCGATGTCAGCGTCCAGCCGGCGCCGGGCAAACCATCCCTGAAATAGGCAAAGATGCTTTGCGACTCACCCGGAACACTCAGGCTGATCCGGCCGATCCAGCGATTACCGGAACCCATCACCAGCGTGTCGGGCGCGCGGATTGAAGCGCCAGGTGGCAGCGGCATGTCGCCGGCCAGTTGCCGGGCCGACGGCTCGGTCGGGGCGCCGCCGTCCTTGCCTTGCGGTGAGAGGTCCACGCTGGCGCAGGCGAGGAGGAGGGCGGTGGCGCAAACCAGACCAAGGGATTTCAGGACGTTCATGGTGGTGACTCCAAGCTGCGGCGCTAGCCAGGGCGTCCGGCTGCATGCCTGCTTGTGGCTTAGCGCTTGATTGTAGTGAGCCGCCTTCGGCCAGCAGCCATTTGATCTGCTTTCGTTCTTGGCCGAGCGCTGCTATTTCGGGCTGCTCTGGCTTTCAATAATGAGCTGGAGCTCTTCCTCAATTTCGCGCACCCGGTGCAGCAAGTGGTTGCCCGACCATTCCAGCTTGCTGCTCTGCCCCGCATGGAGCCGCTCGCTTGCCTCCTCGAGCCTTTGCTCGGCTTGCTCGAACTCCAGCGCCACGTTGCTGGCGCTGATCGCGTGGCAGCTGCCCTTCATCTTGTGCAAAAGTCTGGCCAGCCCCGCGCTATCGCCGGCTTGCAGCGCATGCTCAAAATCGGCCATCCAGCCAGGTACCTGGCCCAGATACGCTTTGGCCAGCCGGCCCAGAAGCGAGGGGTTGTCGCCGATCAAGGCCCTGAGTTGTTGCTGGTTGATGTGTGCGCCCGGAGCGCGGTCCGCGTTCATGCAGTCATCCTCATGCCGTCGCCCGGAGCTGGCGATGGAACTGCACTTGCGCATCAATGAAGCCGCGCAGCCGGTCCATGTTCAGGGGCTTGGTTAAAAACAGCACGCCGGGCGGCAGACCTCCTCGCTTGTCGATCTCGCTCGGATCCAGGCCCGACAGGGCGACAGTGGCGATGCCCCGGTACTCGGCCCGGCTGTTGACCATATTGAGCAGACGAAAGCCATCGAAGGGTTCCATGATCAGGTCCGTGATGAGGAGCTGAGGGCGCATGCGTTCGAGTTGCAGCACCGCATCGAGTCCGTCAGTTGCCAAGGTACACCTGACTTCCGGGTAGTGGCTTTCAAACAAGGCGACCAGCAATGCGGCCGCCGCGTCATCGTCTTCGACGATCAGCACCTGGAAGTGCTGCGAGGTCTGTGCGCTGGTGCCCAGCTGAAAAGTCTGCCTCTGCGCGCCGGAGGCGAAAGACGCCATTCTCAGCATGGCCTTCGGCCCCATTTTTTGATCCAGCTCGTCAATCGAGCTGCGCAATATGCGGCGGTGGCCCCCGGTCGTCTTGACCGCTGGCAAGCGACCTGAATCCACCAGTTTCTGGATGGATGTGCGTGAGAGCCCGAGAATTTGAGCCGCCTCACCGATGCCAACAAAATCTACAGTCATTCTTTTCTTTCTTTCTCGGCCGCACCCATGAGTTGGCGACCGCGGATTTCGAATACTCCTGGAACACGTGGCGCTGAATTACATTGGTAAATATTTCAAATTTAAATGCTATCTCGGAGAAGTCGATAAGCAGGGCGATTTATTACCAACTAGTTACTTTAACGTGAAATATGTGTTCCTAGTTGAGCAATAACGAAATAATTTAAAACGGCTGTCTCGTCTCTTGATAGGAACTAAACGCATTTTTTGGGTTGGGCGTGCTCAGGTCATGGCGCCCCATAGGCTTTGCAGACACAGCCGTGGTGGCGCGGTTCCCCCGGATTTTGGAAAACTACACCTGCGCGGTGCCGGCCACGGCTACTGCGCTGACAGGGCGCCAATCGGTCAGCGCTGATCGCATGAAAGGGAAATTCCTCTCAGCGCCCCTAGCTTGTTCCTCTGGTCGGTCTTGCTGGGATCAGGGCAAGGTTCTCCAAGGGGCCGGGGTCACACAGTCTCAAGGAATCAGGGCTCACGGGGCCCTTGGGGCCTTTGGGGCCTTTGGGGCCCTTGGGGCCATTGGTGCCTTCTGACAGCAGCCTCCGCGGCGAACTTCCCGGCGACGGCCGGCCCTTTATCTCGAAGATTTGCACCAAATCAACACGACGCAAGGAAACACATCATGACCATCAACGAAGCTCTTTGGGACCGTATCGCACGCGTGCTGGTCGGCATGTTGCTGATCGGACTGGCTGCAACCGGCAAGATCGGTTTGTGGGGTTATGCAGGCGTGGTGCTGCTGCTCACCGGCGCGGCGGGTCATTGCCCGATTTACAGCATGCTGGGCATCAGCACATGCCGCCTTCGTCCCTGAGGGGATCCGATGGCCCTTTGCGCGGTCAATAAAGGCGGGCGGCGAAGCCGGTTTGCGGCACGGTCTGAAGACTGAAGGTCTTTTCAAACCCGCGGTTTGGATGGCCAGTGATCTCATGCTGCACACTGCCAGCCTGCGCTGCTCGATAGCGTGCTCGTTGGTCTGGTGCGGGTCGCAATAGCCCACCCTGTCTGGCGGGCGCGAGGGGCGTTGCGTCAGCACGGTGTTTGAGGGGCGCCTGCGCAGCATCGATCTTGGGTCAGGCGTCAACGAAGACGCGTTGATGACGGTGCGCATGCTGCCTGAGTACACCGGTCCAGGGCTCCGACACTTTGGCCCTCAGCGCAAGCCTCCGGCCTTCCTTCTGCGCGATCCCGCCTGCGCGGTTTTCTTTCGAGGGCCGGCGGCGGCGCTGATCTGGCCGCCGGCCTTTTCAGCCAGTTCAGAAACTGGGTGACCTCCGGGCGGTAGCCGTGGCGCCCGGGTTAGCCGACGAAATGGGCTTGCACCGAAAGCGCCTGCGCTGACACTTCGCGACCACTGCGGCATGTCGGTGGTGGTCGTGGTGGCCTTGGTCAAGTTCTGGTTGTAACCCGGGCCCTTGCGGCACCTTGAAGGGGCGCCCTGGCGACTTTCCTGCTCTCCGCAGCCGCGCAGTTTCCGCCTTGACCTGATCGGAAGGCCGGAATCTATCCCCTGCCCATACGAATCCGGCATTCACTCCCTGGCCTGCCCCCACTTTTGTCGGTGTGTCAAAGCCGGCAGACGGGTGCGTTCCACCCCTGCGGCTCAAGGGGGGTGTTAGCAAAGGATAGCAACTTGATATGGGGATGGACGAATTCAGCATTGGACAAGGGAGCGAGCTCTTTTTACAGTCCAGCCTCGTTCGTTTTGACGATGCCTTGTTTTTTGTTTTGTCAGGCCGCGCCGCCCATGGCGGGTCTGTTCCTTTGTCACTCTAAAGGCTTGAGACCTTGAAAGCTTCCGCCAACTTCACCACGCTCGGTTTTGAGGAGCTGCGCGACTTCATTGAGGCCGCACTGACCAGCCAGGGCTTGCCCGCGACCGACGCGCATACCGTCGCTTCGCTCATGGCCGAGGCCGACATGCAGGGCTCCGATGGCCACGGCGTGATCCGCCTGCCGCAGTACATCAAGCGCATCCAGGCCGGCGGCATCAACAAGAACCCGGTCATCAAGGTGGTGCAGGAGCGCGCTGCCATGGCGGTGGTGGACGGCGACAACGGCATGGGGCATCTGGTGGTGTCGCGCGCCGTGGACCTGGCGATTGAAAAAGCCCGCGAGTGCGGCGTGGCCTGGGTCAGCACCCGTTTCAGCAACCATGCCGGTCCGGCTTCGCTTTATGCGCGCAAGCCCTTGCAGCATGACATGCTGGGTTTGTACTTTGCAGTGGGCAACGCCAACCATTTGCCGCCCTGGGGCGGCATGGACATGCTGCTGTCCACCAACCCGATTGCCGCCGGTATTCCGACCGCCGAGGAGCCGCCGGTGGTGCTCGATATGGCCACCACCGTGGCCGCTTACGGCAAGGTCAAGGCCAAAGCCAAGCGCGGCGAGATGATGCCCGAGGGCTGGATGATCGACCGCCAGGGCCAGCCCCTGACCGATCCCAAGCGCGCTGGCGAAGGGTTCTTGCTGCCAATTGGCGAGCACAAGGGTTATGGGCTGGCACTCATTGTGGGTTTGCTGGCCGGCACGCTGGGCGGCGCGGCCATGGGGCGCGACGTGGTGGACTTCAATGCCGACCATGTCAGCGTCACCAACACCGGCCAGGCCATTTTGGTGATTGACCTGAGCGCCTTTGGCGACCCGGCGGTTTTCAAGCACGCGGTTGATGCGCTGGTCAAAGACATCCGCGGCAGCGAAAAGCTGCCCGGCGTGGACCGCATATGGCTGCCCGGTGAACAAAGCCATGAGCGCCGCCAGCGCTACCAGAGCGGCGGCATTCCGGTTGCCAACGCCCTTGTCACCGAGCTCCAGTCCCTGGCCCGGGAACTGGGCATTGCCCCCCTCACACAAGAAGTCAGCGCATGATCTCCTCCATCAACCCCGCCAACGACCAGCTGCTCGCCGAGTTTGCCCATCACACGGAGAGCGACATGGAAAGTCGCCTCTCGCAGGCTGCCAAGGCCCAAAAAAGCTGGGCTCAACTCGACGTGCAGGCCCGCCGCCCGTACCTGAACAAGGTTGCGGCCGCGCTGCGCCAGCAAAAAGAAGCCCTCGCGAAAATCATCACGCTGGAGATGGGCAAGCCCTTGAGCGAAGCCCTCGGCGAAGTCGAGAAATGCGCCTGGAACTTTGATTTTTACGCCGAGCAGGGCCCGAACTTTCTGGCCGACCAGGTGATTGCCAGCGCCGCCACCGACAGCCGCGTGGTCTACGACCCGCTTGGACTGGTGCTCGCCGTGATGCCCTGGAACTACCCTTTCTGGCAGGTCATGCGGGCGGCTGCGCCGGTGCTCATAGGCGGCAATGGCATGGTGCTCAAGCACGCCAGCAACGTGCCGCAATGCGCGATGGCGCTGGAGCAGGTCTTCAAAAACGCCGGACTGCCCGAGGGCTTGTTCAGCACCCTGATGGTCGGCGCCTCGGTGGTGCCCCGCCTGATTCAGGACGAGCGCATCGCGGCCGTCACCTTCACCGGCTCGACACCGGTGGGGCGCAGCATTGCGTCCGTGGCTGGTCAGGCCCTCAAAAAACAGGTGCTTGAACTCGGCGGCTCGGACCCGTTCATTGTGCTGGCCGATGCCGACATCGAGGCTGCAGCCGCGGTGGGCGTGAAGGCGCGCTTTCAGAACACCGGGCAAAGCTGCATTTCGTCCAAGCGCTTCATTGTTGAAGCCTCGGTGGCCGAACGCTTCAAGGACGCTTTTGTGGCACTGACTCAAAAGCTGGTGGTGGGTGACCCCCTGGCGGCGGGCACCACCATCGGCTCGATGGCGCGGCGCAACCTGCGTGACGAATTGCATGCGCAGGTCGTGGCTTCGGTGGGCGAGGGCGCCCGGCTGCTGACGGGTGGAAACCCCATTGATGGCCCGGGCGCTTTCTATCAGCCTACGGTACTTGACCATGTCACACCGTCCATGACCGTTGCTAGAGAAGAAACCTTTGGCCCTGCCGCAGCCCTGATGCGCGTGCGCTCGGTCGACGAGGCCATTGAGGTCGCCAACGGCACGCCTTTTGGCCTGGGCGCGTCCTTGTGGACGCGCGATCTGGACCGGGCCCGCCAGCTCACGCGCCAGATCGATAGCGGCGCGGTGTTCGTCAATGGCATGGTCGCATCCGATCCGCGCCTGCCTTTTGGTGGCACCAAGCAGTCGGGCTACGGGCGCGAACTGGGTTACCTGGGTTTGCACGAATTCACCAATATCAAGACGGTCTGGACCGGTCCGGCGAAAGCCTGAACCGGGGTCCGTCGTCCAACAAGGAGCAAGAAAATGGGCCTTAAATTTCTGGAGCACGTATTGATCCTGACGCACGACCCGGAAGGCACGCGCGACTGGTTTTGCGAGAACCTGGGCTTTCGCAATGGCTACCACCCAGAGTTTGGTTTTCCGGTGTATTGGCTCTACATCGGCGAGCAGGACGTGCTGCACATCGGCAAGGCGCGGCATTCGGTGCACCAGGACACTTACCTCAAGACGCCCAGCGATCAGGCGGGTATTGACTATTCGGCCGCCGGTGCGCCGGGCTCGGGCCGCATCGACCATCTTTGCTTTAACTCCGAGGGCATGGAAGAGTTTGTCGAGCGCCTGACCAAAAACGGTGTTGAGTTCAGCGAGCGCAAGGCGCACAACTCCAACCTCTACCAGCTCTTCATGCGCGAGCCCATCAACGGCATCAAGATCGAGCTGAACTTTGCCTGGCATGAAGCCGCCCGCATGGGCCGTGTGCCGAGCTGGACCGATGCCGGCCAGAACGCCGAGACTGTCGAAAAAATCACGGTGACCACCAAGGAGGTGACATGAACCGCAGAGACCTGCTTTCCAGCGGCACCGCCGCTTTGCTGGGTGGGCTGTACGCCGCGCCGGCCCTGGCCCAGAAATACCCTAGCGGCCCGGTCAACATCGTGCTGCCCTTGCAGGCGGGCAGCGCTTCGGACGTGGCCGTGCGCCACATGGCCGAGCGACTGGCCACACGCCTGGGCCAAGGCTTTGTGGTCGAGACCGTGGCGGCGGCCGCCGGGCTTGTAGGCCTTGAGAAGATCGCCCGCGCCAAGCCGGACGGCCAGGCGGTGGCTGCGCTGAACAACAGCATCATGACCATCTTGCCGCACCTGCAGGCCAAGAACATGAAGGTCGACACGCGCAAGGACTTTGTGCCGGTAGCCGGCATTGCCAACATACCGACCTTTTTTGCGGTGCCAGCCAACTCGCCGGTGCGCAGCATCCAGGACCTGATCAAGCTGGCCAAAAGCGAGCCCAGGCGCATCAACTATTCGTCAGGCGGCGTCGGCAGTCCGCAGCATCTGGCCACCGAGATGTTCACCGCCTACACCGGCACGCAACTCACGCATGTGCCTTACCGCGGCGCCAGCCAGGCGGCGCTGGCCGTAGCCACCGGTGAAGTGCAGCTGATGTCGATGGCGCTGTCGCTGGCCCAGCCCTTTTTGCAGGACAACCGGGTGCGCCTGATCGGCTATTGCGGCACCGACAGGCATGCGCAGTTTCGTGACATCCCGACTTTGCAGGAGCAAGGCGTGCGCGACTACGACTACTCGTCCTGGGTGGCTTTGTTTCTGCACAAGGACGTGCCTGCCGAGGTGCTGGCCACGCTGCGCCGCGAAGCGCAGGCCATCAGCGAAGACAAGGATTTCCAGCAGCAACTGATCCGCTCCGGTCTGGAACCCTGGCCACGCACTGCAGCCCAACTCGGGCAGCTGGTCGAAGGTGATTTCCAGCGCTGGAAAAAGATCATCCAGGATGCCAACATCCAGGGCAGCTGAGTCGGCTCGTATGGCAGCCAACATCGTTCGCCTGGCCGGTTATCAGGGCCCGGGTTCCATTCTCACGGCGGCGCTTGGCCAACTGGCCGGGCAATTGCAGGACTGTGGTTGGGGCTTGCCGGTCGACTTTGAGGAAGACGTCACCGCCAGCGGCGAAAAAGCCGCCTCCCTGTTTGACTCGGTCGAGCAGGGAAGCCGCCAGATTGGCTACATGGCCTCGGGCTATCTGTCGGCGCGCGTCAATGAACTGGCGGTGCTCGACCTGCCGTTTTCGGTAACGGACCGAGCCCGGGCCCTGGCCGCGCTCGACGCACGCGCCGGCCGCATGCTGACGCAGGCGGTGGCCGCCAAGACGGGCTTGCATGTGCTGGCCTTTTGGGACAACGGTTTTCGGCATATCTCCAATGCCTTGCGGCCGATCCGTGGCCCGCAGGACTGCGAGGGCATGGTCATTCGCACGCTCGATAGCGTCCACTACAGGGCCGCCCTGGGGGCGCTCGGCTTCGTGCCCGTTACCACCGACGTCAAGGAACTGGTTCGCGTGGTGGCCAGCGGCGAAGTCCAGGCGCAGGAAAATCCGCTCACCAACCTGCTGAATTTCGCGCTCTGGAAACACCATCCGCATGTCAGCCTGACGCATCACTACTTTGGCGTCTTGCTGCTGGTTTGCTCGCGGGCCTGGTACGAGGCGCTTGGCGCCAGCCAGCGCCAGGCCTTGTCGGTGGCCGTCAAGCTGGTCACGCAGGCCCAGCGCCATAGCGCCGAAGCGCAGGACGCGATTGCGCTGGCCCAGCTTAGAAGCCACGGTGTGCAAGTGCTGGTCCGCGAAGCCATTGACCTGGCGGCCATGCGCCAGGCCACGCAGCAGCTTGCGCAGCGCCAGCGAGACAGCCTGCCGCCCGAGCTGGTTTCGGCTTATTTCTCGTCCGCCGTTCACTGACTTTCCCGGTTTACCCACTTGAATCACGCATCCCGCATCAACACAGAGAAAGAAAAATGAAAGCTAAAGCAGTCCGAATTCATTCCGCCGGCGGCCCCGAAGTGCTCCAGATCGAGCAGCTGGATCTGCCCGAACCCGCGCCCGGCGAAGTGACGATTCGCCATACCGCGATCGGCTTTAATTTCCAGGACATCTACACGCGCTCCGGCATGTACCCGGTGCCGATGCCCTCCGGCCTGGGCACCGAAGCGGCTGGCGTGGTCGAAAAAGTCGGCGCCAGCGTCACCGATTTCAAGGTCGGTGACCGCGTCTGCTACATCAGCGGCCCGGTGCTGGGCGCTTGCGCCAGCCACCGAAATTACCCGGCAGCGCGCCTGCTGCATTCGCCTGACTTCATGAGCGACGAGCAACTGGCCGCCAGCATGCTCAAAGGCATGACGGTTGAGTACCTGATGCAGCGCTGCTACCCGGTCAAGGCCGGCCAGTATGTCTTGATGCACGCGGCCGCTGGTGGCGTCGGCCAATTGGCCGGCCAGTGGGGTCGCCATCTGGGTGCGCACATGATTGGCGTGGCCGGTGGTGCCGACAAGGTCGCGCTTGCCAAAGCCAACGGCTACGAATTCTGTATTGACCGCCGCACCGAAGACGTCGCTGCACGCGTGAAAGAAATCACCGGCGGCGCAGGCGTGCCGGTGGTGTTTGACTCGGTGGGCAAAGACTCCTTTGATGCCTCCCTCAACAGCCTGGCGCCGCGCGGCTTTTTTGTATCCTTTGGTGCCACCACCGGCGCGCCGCCGCCTGTGGCAGCCGGCACGCTGCAAAAAATGGGCTCGCTCTACTTCACCCGGCCCACGCTGGTGACCTACACAGCGTCTACCGAAGACCTGCGCAACTCCGCAGCCGCGGTGTTTGACATGTTCAGGCGCGGGGCCCTGAAGGTCAGCATCAACCAGCGCTACAAGCTCGAAGACGTGGCACAAGCCCATGCCGATTTGGCAGCGGGCAAGACCACGGGCTCAAGCATCCTGCTGCCGAATTGATCCGGGAAAACCCGAATTCGGATAGCAGCTTGCTATGGGCGGGATCGAATTAGGTATTGGACGCCTTGTTGTTCAGCATATAAATTAATCTGTGATTCATTTTAAAAACGAGGAGACTTTCATGATCAAACGTTTCAAATCCACGGTGCTGCTCGGCCTGCTGGGACTGCTGGGCGCTTCGGCGGCCAACGCCGAGGACATCAAGCTGCGCATTGCCTCGGGTCACCCGACGGCCAACACCTACGTCAACCTGATGCAGACCTTCTTTGTGCCGGAGGTCAGCAAGCGCGTGGCTGCCCGCACCTCGCACAAAGTCGAGTTTGTCGAAGGTTATGGCGGCGCCATGGTCAAGGTGGCTGACACGCTCGAAGGCGTGCAGTCCGGCCTGATCGACATTGGCGGCTATTGCTTTTGCTTTGAGGCTTCCAACCTGCCGCTCAATGCATTTCAGGTGATGCTGCCCTTCGGCTCGATGAACTCCGAGACCAGCGTCAAGCTGGCGCGCACTGTCTATGACAAGGTGCCTTACCTGTCCAAGGTGTTTGAGGACAAGTTCAACCAGCAGTTGATCGCCCTGATCTCCGACAACGGCTACAACCTGGGCACCACCTTCGAGTGGGCCAAGGTCAGCGACCTCAAGGGCCGCAAGATTGCCGGCGCCGGCCTGAACCTCAAGTGGCTGGAATACGCTGGCGTCGTGCCGGTGCAGTCGTCGCTGCCCGAGGCTTACACCGCCATGCAGACCGGGGTGTACAACGGCTGGATCATGTTCCCCTCAGCCTGGGTCAACCTGAAGCTGCATGAAGTGGCCAAGAACTACACCGAAGTCGGCTTCGGCGCCATCACCTGGCACGGCCTGACCATCAACAAGGCCCGCATGGCCAGGCTGCCCAAAGACGTGCAGGCCATCATCATTGAAGTGGCCAAGGAGTTCGAAGCCAAGACCGGCTCGGTCAACCAGGAAAACTATCCCAAGCAGATTGCCCAGCTCAAGACCCTGGGCGTGAACGTCAAGGCGGTGCCGGACGCTGTGCGCCTGGAGTGGGCCAACTCGCTCAAGGACTGGCCGCAGACCATGGCGACCGACCTCGACGGCAAAGGTCTGCCCGGCTCCCAGGTGTTGAAGATCACTTTGGAAGAGGCTGAAAAGCTGGGTCACAAGTGGCCTGTGCGCTACGTGATCAAGTAAGCCGGGAGCCACCATGCTGACGCGATTCAACGACTGGGTCACCAAGGCCCTGATGGTGGTTGCCGCCATCCTGGCTTTCATGCTGTGTTTCCTGGTCGTGGCCGATGTCGGCGGGCGGGTGCTTTTCAACAGCCCGATCAAGGGCACGCCCGAGATCATCTCGCTGTCCATCGTCATCATCTGCTTCCTCCAGTGCGGGTTCGCCATCCGCTCGGGGGGCATGCTCAATGTCGACACGCTGGTGGTGCGTTTTTCGCCCAGGGTGCAATGCTGGCTGGCCGTTTGGGGCGCGGTGGCCGGCGTCTTCTTCTTCGGCTTCATCTGCTACGGCATGATCGATGGCGCGGCGCACGCCTGGACCTCAGGCGAATATGAGGGCGAGGGCGCTTTGCGGGTGCCGGTCTGGCCTGCCAAGTTCGTGATCGTGCTGGGTTGCAGCCTGGCCTGCCTGAGCTACCTGATTTTGATCCTGCAAAACTTCCAGCGCGCCCTGCGGGGCGAGCCGCCAGTGCAGTCCTCCAGCCAACACTGAGCGAGACAAGTTATGTTTGATCCCACCGACATGATTATTCTGGTCAGCGTGCTGCTGGTCCTGGTGTTCACGGGTATTCACATCGCGGTGTCGCTGGGTATCACCAGCATGCTGGGCATCTACCTCATGACCGGCCAGGTCGAGACGGTGCTGAGTTTCACCTCCAACACCGCCTACGAGGCGCTGCGCGACTACATCTTTGCCGTCATTCCGCTGTTCATGCTGATGGGCGAGTTTTTAGCCAAGTGCGGGGCGGCGACAGACCTGTTTGCCCTGATCAACCGCGCCACGCGCCGCATCCCCGGCCGCCTGGGCGTGGCCACCGTGCTGGCCAACGCGGTGTTTGCTTTTGTCACGGGTGTGTCGATTGCGGCTGCTGCGGCGTTTTCCAAGATTGCTTACCCGGAAATGCGCCGTCACGGCTACGAGCGCAAGTTCGCGCTGGGTTGCATTGCCGGCAGCGCCTGCCTGGGCATGTTGATCCCGCCGTCGGTGCTGATGATCGTCTGGGGCGTGCTGACCGAGATGGCGATTGGCAAGCTGTTCATCGCCGGCATCATTCCGGGCTTTATCGTGGTGACGCTGTTCATTGGCTACATCATGTGGGTGGCTTTACGTCAGCCCGAGCGGGTGGGCGAAGGGGCGTTTTTGCCGGCCGCTCAGCAACTTGCGCGCGACGCCAACGACCTGGTCGAAGAAAAGGACATGAAAGCCATTTTGCTCAGCACGCTGGGCATCTTGTGCCTGATCGTGCTGGTGCTGGGCGGGATCTGGCTGGGTCTGTTCACGCCGACCGAAGGTGCGGGTGTGGGCGCCACCCTGGCCTTGATTCTGGCCTTGATGCGCGGCATGAAAATGCCTGAAATGCTGGAAGCCATCTTGTCGGTGGGCAAGACCTCGGCGCCTTTGCTGCTCTTGCTGGTGGCTGCGCAGCTTTACTCGCGCGTGCTGGCCATGACCGGCGTGACCGGTGCGGCCAAAGAGTTCTTTCTGGCCTCGGGCCTGTCGCCTTATGTCATCCTGGCGCTGATGGTGCTGGTCTGGTTCATTCTGGGCTGCATCATTGACTCGATCTCCATCATTTTGTTGACGGTGCCGGTTTTCGCGCCCTTGGCTGTGGCCCTGGGCTTTGACCCGATCGCCTTTGCCATCATCGGCATCATCGCCATTGAAACCGGCTTGCTGACGCCGCCTTTCGGCATATTGGTCTTTACCGTGAAAGCCGCGGTGACCGACGAAAAGGACTTGTCGCCGGGCGAGATCTTCAAAGGCTCTATCCCCTACTGGATCATGCTGCTGATCGCGATTCTTGTGCTGGTCTTCTTTCCGCAAGTGGCGACCTGGCTGCCCAATCTGGGCAACGCGGTCAAGCTCTAACTCAGGATATTTCATGCCAGCTTATTGGGTTGCCCGCTCCCGTATCCACGACCCTGTGGAGTACAAAAAATACACTGACCTGGTGCCCGGCATCATTCAAAAGCACGGCGGCAAGGTGCTGGCCCGTGGTGGTCAGTACCAGATCATGGAAGGACCGGAAGACTTCCACCGTTTTGTGGTGATTGAGTTCCCGACACTGCAAGCGGGCGTGGCCTGTTTCGAGTCGCCAGAGTACGTGGCCGCAGCGGCGTTTCGCAGGGCAGGGGCCGGTGTGGTTGAAAACGTCATCGTTGAGGGCGGTGAAGCCACCCGCTGAGCGCCTGGCCAGACCTGTTTTGAACACAAAGGCCTTCGGGCCTTTTTTTGATTCTGCGCCCGCCCCGGGACGCTAGCCGTTGTGGGTCGGGTTTTCCCTTGATGCCGGCCAAGACTTCGGGTAAGTGCGAAGTGATAACGAGGTCTTGATTCATATAATGGCACGATCAATGTCAATACATGGAGCCTCATGTCCGCACAACATCGATCACCTGCTGTTCAGTTCCGGCTTCGTGAGCATCCCAAAGGTTCGGTTCAGCCTGACACCTGGCAATTGACACACGATGAGCCGCCCGCGCCTGCCCCCGGGCAGGTGCTGGCGCAAGTCAAGATGCTGTCCGTAGACCCTGGCATGCGCGGCTGGATCACCGCCAAGCGCAGCTACATGCCTGCGGTGCAGCCCGGTGAGGTCATGCGTGCCTTTGGCGTGGCCACCGTGCTCGAATCCCAAAGCGAGCATTTCAAGCCGGGTGATCACATCACCGGCTTTACCGGCGTGCAGACCGTAGGCGTCATGGACGCCCGGAATCTGCGCAAGATTGACCTGAACTACGCCTCACCAACCGATTACCTCAGTGGCCTGGGCATGACCGGCTTCACCGCGTACTTCGGTTTGCTTGATGTTGGCAAACCTCAGCCTGGCGAGACGGTGGTGGTGTCGGCGGCTTCGGGCGCCGTGGGCTCCATCGCAGCGCAGATCGCCAAAATCAAGGGCTGCCGGGTGATTGGCATCGCCGGCGGTGAAACAAAAACCGCCTACCTGCGTGACGTGCTCGGGCTTGACGCGGTCATAGACTACAAGGCCGGCGACATCGGCGCGGCCCTGAAGGCGGCCGCACCCGACGGCGTTGACCTGTACTTTGACAACGTGGGCGGCGCCGTGCTGGACGCGGTGCTGATGCAAATCAAGCGCCACGCGCGCATCGTGGTGTGCGGTGGCATCTCCCAGTACGCCGACATGGACAACGCGCGCGGCCCGGCCAACTACCTGCAAATCGTTGCGCAGAGCGCCAGCATGCGGGGTTTCACCATGCTCGACTTTATTGACCGTGCGCCCGAAGCTTTCATGGCCTTGCTGGGCTGGAAGATGAAGGGACAGCTGATATTTCGCGAGCATGTGCTCCGCGGCATCGAGAGCTTTCCGACCGCCTACGACATGATTTTCTCGGGCGCCAACCAGGGCAAGCTGCTGATTGACCTTGAAGGCGCACCCTCATGAGCGCCGGCCTGTGGATCTGGCTCGCGGCGGCCCTGGCTTACCTGGCCTTCCGGCTTTGGTATGACGGCTGGCGCGGGCCGCTGACGCCGCAGGAGACCGCGCATTTCATGCGCCTGATGGAGGGCACGCCCGGTGCCGAGCACACGGACATGGGGACCATGCGCGCTTTCCTGGAGGCCGACGACGGCAAGGAATTCGTCATGTGCAATCTGGTACGGCTGCACCAGGAGCCTGTCGCGCACCCGGAAACGGGCGCGCCGGTTTCGGCCCGTTCCATGTTGCAGGCCTACGTGGCGCAGTTCGTCAAAGTGCTTTTTCTGCACGGTGGGCATCCGGTGGTCGCGGCGCGCAAGGTCGGCGGCTATGTCGACGCCTGGGCCTGCGAGCCTGACCCGGGCTGGACAGTCTCCGGCCTGATGCGGTATCGCAGCCGACGCGACATGATGCGATTGGCTACGCACCCGCGATTCCTCGCAGCCTACCCGTTCAAGCTGGTGGCCACAGCGCAAACCTTCTCCTTTCCCACCCAGGTGGTGGTGGCCTTCAACCTCGGCCCGCGCGTCTCTGTGTTCTTGCTGCTGGCACTGGCAGCAGCACTGGCGCATCTGGCCAGGCTGGTCATGATCGCCTGACGGTACGGTTCATTTTCTGATCGCGGCAACCCCAGGAGCTCCATGAAAATCTTGCGCACCCCGGACAGTCAGTTTGAAGGCTTGGTGGATTGGCCCTTCGAGCCCCGCTACACCACGATCGAGGCAGATGACGGCACGCCGATCCGCATTCACCATGTGGAGATGGGGCCGCCCGATGGCGAGCCCATCTTGCTGATGCACGGTAACCCGAGCTGGTCTTATCTGCACCGCAAGATGATCGCCCCGCTGGCGGCCACGGGCAGGCGCGTGATTGCGGTTGACCTGGTTGGCTGCGGCCGCTCTGACAAGCCTGCCGCCCGAAGCGACTACACATTGGCGCGGCATTACGACTGGATGAGCAAGTGGCTGGAGGCCATGCAGCTCAAGCACATCACGCTGTATTGCCAGGACTGGGGCGGCACCATTGGCTTGTACCTGGTGTCGCGCTACCCCGAGCGCTTTGACCGCGTGGCCATTTCCAACAGCGGCTTGCCGCTGGGCGAGGGCGCCAACTGGTTTTTGGCGATTTGGACCTTTGCGATGCGCTTCGCCACGGTTTATCCGTGGTTCATGATGCGCAGCAGCTCGAAATATGCCTTCAGCAAGTCGGCCATGCAGGCGTTTCGGGCGCCGTTTCCAAGCCGCGCCTATGAGTCTGCACTGGTCAAATTTCCATTGCTTATCGCCGTGCAAAAGAACAACCCTGGCGCACCGCTGAACCGCGAGGCATGGGCGCGGCTGCAAACCTTCGACAAGCCGTTTTTAACTTTATTCGGCGATCTCGATCCGGTGGCGCGCGGCCTGGACCGGTACATGCAAAAGCGTGTTCCCGGCGCCAAGGGCCAGGACCACGCCCGGCTGCCGGGCGTTGGCCATTTTGTACAGGAAGAAGTGCCCGAGATTCTGGTTGAGCGCTTGACGCGTTTTCTCAAGCAGGGCCGCCAGCCTGAGCCCCTCGCGCCATGAGCCCGCTGCAAGCGCCGCCCGGGCTCGCCGGGCACAACATCACGGCCCAGGCCCGCAGCGGCCTGCGTGCCGAGATCATGGACATGCGCACCCTGGATGTCTGGCTGTGCCAGCAGCCGATCACCGAAGCCGAGTACGCGGCGCTCGCGCCCGAGCCACCATTTTTCAAGTCGGGGCTGGGTCGGGCGGCGATGGACATCGCCTGGTTTGACCGGTCGCCAGACGCTGCCGCCGACGGACCGCTGAGCACGCTGGAGATCGGCGGTTTCGTCTTTTCCCATGTTGCGCGACCGCATGATTTTCGCGGTCTGGCCTCGGGCGGTGCGCCGACCCGCCTGATGGTTGAAAAGCACCATGTGCTGGGTTTTGATGCTGGCAGCCGGGTGCGTTGGGCCGTGCAGGCCGATGGCCGAATCTTTGTGCAGCAAACCACCGCCCTTGATGGTGCGGGGCCGCCCCCGGTGACAGGCTGGTTGGTACGGGAGACCACGCTGGGCAGCCCCTGGGTCTGCGTGTTGCCGCGGCCCTGCGAGGTGTATTTCTTTCAAAATCTCAGCAGCTACGCGGGCCCGCTGGATCCCGCGCAGCTGCCGCCCGAATGGAGCCAGGCATGACGACCCCGCCACTGACCTTATTTGGCGCACCGGTCGGTCTTTACACCGGCAAGGTCCGCAGCTACTTGCGCAAGCAAGGCATTCCTTATGTCGAGCGCCTGCCTTCAGACCCGGTGTTCGAGCGCGAAGTGATGCCCGCCATCAAGCGCTTCATCAACCCGGTGATCCGCATGGCCGATGGCACCCTGGTGCAGGACACCGTGGACATCATCGACTACCTGGAGCGCCACGGCCACGCCGCTTTTAGCGTGTATCCCGCAGGCCCGCTGCAGCGGCTGGTGGCGCTGGCCCTGGACATGTTTGGCGGCGACGGTCAGGTGCGTGCCGCCATGCATTACCGCTGGAGTTACCGCAGCTACAACGAGCGTTTTTTGCGCCATGAATTCGGCCTGTCCTACCGCGCGGCCGGTCAGTCCGAGGAGGCCATCAACCAGCAACTCGATGGCTTCATGGGCTACCTCAATGCCTACCTGCCCAAGCTGGGCATCACGGCGGACAGCGTGCCGGCCGTGGAGGCGGCTTATGTCGATTTGCTCGCGGCGCTGGATGCGCATTTCAGGGTGCAACCCTACTTGCTGGGTGGCATGCCAACGGTGGCAGATTTTGGCTTCATCGCCAATTTTTTCGCGCATCTCGGCAGGGACCCTTTTCCAGCCGACCTGATGAAGCGCACAGCCCCCAGCGTGTTCCGCTGGACCGAGCGCATGATGACTGCGGACCCGGACACCCCGGAGTTTCCGCACAGCCAGTTCAGGCTTTCCGAGGCCGACGAGCTGCCGCCCACCCTCGGCCCGGTGCTGCGTCTCATGGCGCAAGACTATCTGCCCGAAGTGCGCATGGGCGTGAGCTTCATCGATGCGTGGCTGGCCGCCGGCGGGCAGGCCGCCCCCGGCACGCCGGTCGGCGGCAAGCCCAAGGTGCGCACGCTGGGTCAGGGGCGTTTTCAGTTGCGAGGCACCGAGGTGCAGACCCTGGTCTGGCCCTACAACCTGTACTTGTTGCAACGCATCACCGATGCGTTTGACGCACTCGCCCAGCCCGAGCAGAGCCGGGTCAGCGCCTACTTTGCCGAGCACGGTCTGGACGGTCTGTTGACCCTCAAGGCCCAGCGCCGGGTGGCGCGCAGCGGGCATATCGAGGTCTGGGAATGAGGCAAGGCCTGATTTTTTTGCAAGGCTGAAACACCCATGGAAATTCTGCGCACCCCCGAGGACCGTTTCGACAAACTGGCGGACTGGCCGTATGCGCCGCATTACCTGCACATCAGCGACCAGGCCAGCGGGCAGTCGCTTCGCATGGCTTACGTGGACGAAGGCCCGCGCGAAGGCCACACCGTGCTGCTGCTGCATGGCGAGCCCAGCTGGTCTTATCTTTACCGCCACATGATTGCCAGTCTGTCGGCGTTCGGGCACCGGGTCATAGCGCCTGACCTGATTGGTTTTGGCCGCTCTGACAAGCCCGCAGACCGGGCCGAATACAGCTACGAGCGCAATGTCGCCTGGCTGAGCAGCTGGCTGCTCGCCATGGACTTGCAGCAGGTCACGCTGTGTTGCCAGGACTGGGGCGGTTTGCTGGGACTGCGACTGGTCGCCGCCTTCCCCGAGCGCTTTCGCGGCGTGGTGGCGGCCAACACCGCGTTGCCGGCGGGCGAGCCCATGAACGCTGCCTTCATGCAGTGGTTGGCTTTTAGCCAGAGCAGCGACGACTTGCCGGTCGGCCAGATCATTGCGATGGCTTGCGACCGCAAAATGAGCCCGGCAGAGATGGCCGCCTACGACGCACCCTTTCCCGATGCGCGCTACAAGGCCGCCGTGTGCCAGTTCCCCACGCTGGTGCCGATCACGGCGCAGCATCCATCGGCCAGCGAGAACCAGGCTGCCTGGGCTGCGCTTGCACAATTCAACAAGCCTTTTGTCACGGCCTTCAGCGGCAACGACGCCGTCACTCGGGGCAAGGACCTGCCCATGCAAACGCGGATTCCCGGCGCCCGGGCTCAGCCCCACTGCATGCTCAAGGGCGGGCATTTCCTGCAAGAAGACTGCCCTGACGCGCTGGTCGCCGTCATCGAAGCCCTGGTGGCCCGGGGCAGCGGTAGCTCACCTGATGCTCCATGAAAAGCTTCCCATGAACTCCAAACCCTTGCTGCTCAGCGGCGCACCTGGCTCGCCCTACACGCGCAAGATGCTGGCGCTTTTGCGCTACCGGCGCATACCCTATCGCTACGTGGTGTCGGTCACTGGCATACCCGGCTTGCCGCAAGCCCGGCCGCCGCTGCTGCCGACTTTTTACCTGCCAGACGCGGCCGGCGACTTGCAGGCCGCGACGGATTCCACCCCCCTGATTCGCCGTTTCGAGGCCGAGTACCCGGGCCGCGTGGCGATTCCTTCCGACCCCGCGCTGGCCTTCATCGATGCGCTGCTGGAAGACTTTGCAGACGAGTGGCTGACCAAGGCGATGTTCCATTACCGCTGGAGCTATGCCGCCGATGTGCGCAAGGCCGAAGGCATTCTGGGTTGCTGGGTCGAGTCGCCGCTGGACGATGCGGCGCTGGCCCGCTACGGCAACTACATCAGCAGCAGGCAAATCTCGCGGCTTTCCTACGTCGGCTCCAGCGCCATCACCGGCCCGGTGATTGAAGCGAGCTTCCAGCGTTTTCTGGACGTGTTTGAAGACCACTTGCGCCAGCACCGCTTTTTGCTGGGCGCGCGCCCGGGTGCCGCTGACTTCGCGGTGTTTGGTCAGCTCACGCAGCTGGTCCAGTTCGACCCGACGCCGATGGCGCTGGCCACCGAGCGCGCCCCGCGCGTGTGCGCCTGGGTCACGGTGCTTGAAGACCTTTCAGGGCTTGAGCCCCAGGACACTGACTGGCTGGACGCCGATGCCTTGCCGCCCACGCTGCGCCGCCTGCTGTTGGAGGTCGGCAGCCTCTACGTGCCTGTGTTGTTGGCCAATGCGCGGGCGCTGGCTGCGGGTCAGTCCCAGCTGGAGACCGTGGTTCAAGGGCTGCCCTGGACTCAGCAAACCCTGACTTACCAGGGCAAATGCCTGGCCTGGTTGCGGCGCGATTACGCAGCGCTGTCCGCGCGCGACCGGGTCCGTGTCGACGCGGCCTTGCAGGGCACCGGTTGCGAGGCCTTGTTCGAAGACGCCGCCTCCGGCCCCGCATAATCAGTTTCATCGCCACCTTCATCGCCTCAACCCCTGTCCGGAGCTTTTCATGATCGACCTTTACACCGCCCCGACGCCCAACGGCTGGAAGGTTTCCGTGGCACTGGAAGAACTGGCGCTTCCCTACACGGTGCATACCGTTGACATCATCAAAGGCGCGCAACGTGAGCCGGCTTATCTGCGCATCAATCCGAACGGGCGCATCCCGGCTATCGTCGACCGCGCCAATGAAGACTTCGCGGTGTTCGAGTCGGGCGCCATCTTGCTCTACCTGGCCGAGCAGACCGGGCGCCTGATGCCGAGCAGCGTCAAGGGCCGCTCGCTGGTGACGCAGTGGCTGATGTTCCAGATGGCTGGCGTCGGCCCGATGATGGGCCAGGCGAACGTGTTCTTTCGCTATTTCCCCGAAAAAATCCAGCCCGTGATTGACCGCTACCAAAACGAGTCGCGCCGCCTGTTTCAGGTGCTGGACCGCCGCCTGGGTGAGAGCCAGTGGCTGGCCGACGACTACTCGATCGCCGACATCGCCAACTGGTGCTGGGTGCGCACCCACAAGTGGTCGGGCGTGCCGGTCGAAGGGCTGGAGAACCTGCAGCGCTGGATGGATGCCATGAAGGAGCGGCCGGCCTGTCAGCGCGGTATTGAAGTACCCTTCAAGATCGAAAGCGCCCTCAAGGACGAAAAAGCCACCCAGGCCTTCGC